>CAZPVB010000083.1:0-15585 GCA_964589855.1 uncultured Bacteroidales bacterium | reverse complement strand
TATCAAATGATTTTCTGAAGAATGATTTTTTATATTATCCGCTTGAATTATTTTGCCCCGATTTTTGATTTTTTTCTGTAGGAGAGGAAAATTCTATGTTGATGATGTCACCATTTCACCAATGTTTTTCTTGCAGGTTGCAGATCGGATTCTTTTATCTTTGCAAAAAAAAATAGTATGAGCAGAAGCAACAGACGAAGCATGTTCAAGCAAATAATTGAGCATGTAGAGATCACAGATGTGGCAGCAGAGGGGAAAAGCATTGCCCGGCATAATGATATGGTCATTTTCGTGAATTATGGAGCACCCGGCGATGTGGTGGATATACAGATCAGAAAAACACGGAAAAGACATATGGAGGGTGAGATTATTCGATTTCATAGCAAATCCGATCAGCGCGTCACACCTTTTTGTGAGCATTTTGGTACTTGTGGGGGATGCAAATGGCAGCACCTGGATTACAATTCTCAGATTCAGTATAAACAAAAACAGGTGAGCGACAGTCTGGAAAGGATTGGAAAAGTAAATTATCCCTACCAAATGATACCTGTAAAAGGTTCAGATAATACTACCTTTTATCGCAATAAACTTGAGTTTACTTTTTCAGATAAAAGATGGCTCGAAAGATCAGAAATTGAAAAGGATCAGGAAATACATGATCTTAATGCCCTGGGTTTTCATATTCCTGGCTTTTTTGATAAGGTATTGGATATCAAAAAGTGTTGGTTGCAACCAGAACCTTCAAATCGCATCAGGTTGCGGGTGAAAGAATTGAGCGAAAAGCATCAGCTTCCCTTTTATGATTTCAGAAAAAGAGAGGGTTTTCTCCGGAACCTGATCATCAGAAACAACCTTAGGGGGGAGTTTATGTTGGTTTTGGTGGTGAAGGAAGAAAACAAACAATGGATCGGATTGATTCTTGACGATCTGAAACAACAGTTTCCGGAAGTGAAGTCTCTTCATTATATCGTGAATGCGAAGACGAACGATAGTATCAGCGATCTTCAGCCTGTTCACTATGGCGGGCAACTTTTTATTGAAGAGCAGATGGAAGATCTTGTTTTCGAGACAGGTCCAAAGTCATTTTACCAGACCAACAGTGAGCAGGCTTATGAATTATATAAAATTATGCGCGATTTTGCCGGATTAGAAGGCAGCGAAGTGGTTTATGACCTTTACACGGGTACAGGAACCATTGCTGCTTTTGTTTCCAGAAAAGCGGGCAGGGTTATCGGTGTTGAATATGTAGATGAGGCTGTAAGCAGTGCCGTGAAAAATGCTGAAAAAAACAGGTTGAATAACCTCACCTTTGTTCATGGGGATATGGCGAAGGTTTTTAATGAATCTTTTATGAATGAACATGGTCGGCCAGATGTTGTCATCACGGATCCTCCCCGTGCAGGGATGCACCCGGATGTATCGGCTACCCTTGCCCGCTCAGGTGCGCAGAAAATTGTTTATGTAAGTTGCAACCCTGCCACACAGGCGCGCGATATAGAATTATTGTCACCGTTTTATAAAGTAATGAAAGTACAGGCAGTGGATATGTTTCCTCATACTCAGCATGTAGAAAGTATTGTTTTACTTGAAAAGCAGAAAGAGGAAGCACGATAGTACTTTTGAAGAGTCATGTTATGATGATGGGAAATGTACCGCTTTGTGTTGAGATAGATATTTTGCAAAAAAAAGCGCCGGGGCGCAAAGAAATTCTCTTTGTGCCCCGGCGCTTTGTGGGAAACTGATTTATTTTTTTGCAGGTTCTGAAAAAGCTTCGATGATTTTGTTTTCAATCTCTTCTGCCAGTTCCGGATTGTCGAGAAGCAGGTTTTTCACTGCGTCGCGTCCCTGACCCAGTTTTGTATCGCCATAGCTGAACCACGACCCCGCTTTTTTAATAATATTTTTGTCTACAGCCAGATCAATGATCTCTCCGGTTTTTGAGATCCCTTCACCGTATATAATATCAAACTCGGCCTGGCGAAAAGGAGGTGCAAGTTTGTTTTTAACCACTTTCACTCTGGCCCTGTTGCCAGTAACACTATCGGTATCTTTAATCTGTGATATCCTGCGAATATCTAACCTTACAGAGGAATAAAACTTAAGTGCATTACCACCGGTTGTTGTTTCGGGGTTTCCAAACATAACCCCGATTTTTTCGCGTAGCTGGTTGATGAAAATGCAACAACATCCGGTTTTGTTAATGGTGCCGGCCAGTTTACGAAGTGCCTGCGACATTAATCTTGCCTGCAGACCCATTTTACTGTCACCCATTTCGCCTTCAATTTCGCTTTTGGGTGTAAGTGCTGCTACAGAGTCGATAACGATAATATCAATGGCCCCTGACCGAATAAGGTTTTCAGTAATCTCCAGCGCCTGTTCTCCGTTGTCGGGTTGCGAAACCAACAGGTTGTCAATATCAACGCCCAGTTTTTTCGCATAGCTGCTGTCAAAAGCATGCTCAGCATCTACAAATGCCGCGATACCTCCTGCCTTTTGAGCCTCAGCGATGGCGTGAATGGCCAAGGTTGTTTTCCCTGATGACTCTGGTCCGTAGATCTCAACGATCCTGCCTCTGGGGAAACCTCCAATGCCCAGTGCATGATCGAGTGAAATGCTACCGGAGGAAATGCTGCTAACCGCAACAGCGGGCGAATCGCCTAACTTCATTACAGTGCCTTTTCCATAGGATTTTTCAATTTTGTCGAGGGTGAGCTGCAATGCTTTCATCTTTTCAGCATTGGCATTATTCTCTTTTTCCTTTACTTTCTCTTTGCTCATAAGTTTTTTGATTTTGTTTCTTTAGGTAAGTATTCCAAGTCAAATTTACAAAAATAATTTTGAATAAATTTTGCTTCCCACTCAACTCAATAAACTTTCTCGATTTTTTGTACCTCTATCTTCATCCAACCCCATAAAACAGACAAAATAATGAAAATATAAATCGTGTTATTTTCAGTATTTTGCAATTATGCCCTGATCATAATGACTATTCAGATGACTATACCAATCCGGCAAAACCCATAAATGCCAGTGCCAGTATGCCCGCCACTACCAATGCAGCGGGAGCACCGCGCATGGCTTTGGGCAGATCCATTAATTCAAGGTGCTCGCGTATGCCTGCAAATAAAATGATTGCCAGCGAAAAACCAATGGCATGTGAAATAGCAAAAATAACTCCCTGCAGAAGATTAAAGTCGGTTTGAACAGACAGTATGGCTACACCCATAATGGCACAATTGGTTGTAATAAGTGGCAGGAAGATGCCCAGTGCCTGGTAGAGCTCAGGGCTTACTTTTTTAAGGATGATCTCTACCATTTGTACCAGTGAGGAAATTACCAGAATATAGGTTATGGTTTGCAGAAAAGTGATATTAAAGGGCACCAGAACATAATTGTAGATGATAAAGGTGACCAGCGTGGAAAGGGTCATGACGAAAAGAACTGCGCCGGACATACCTACTGAGGTGGATACTTTTGAGGATACTCCCACATAAGGGCATATACCAAGAAATTGTGCCAACACAATATTGTTGACAAAAATGGCACCGATAACTATTGCAAAATATTCCATGATGTAATGTGTTTATATGCTTTGTGTGTTGTTTTAGAATGATATAAAACCTTTTTCAGTAAAAAGATAACGATCCAGATATTTCCGGAATGCCGGTTATATGTTATGCCTTCTTTTTCATGTAATTGAATAAAATGATCATATATCCCATCCCTATAAAGGCGCCGGGTGCAAGCACAAAAACAAGCATACCATCACCGGCATTGGGAAGCAATTTGTACCCAAAAAGGGAGTATGTTCCCAGCAGCTCCCTTAGTCCGCCAAGCATGGTAAGCGCCAGGGCAAAACCCAGCCCCATGCCCAAACCATCAATAATGGCACTAAAAGTATCTTTTTTGCTGGCAAAAGCTTCTGCACGCCCCATAACCAGGCAGTTTACCACTATAAGAGGGATAAACAAACCGAGTGCATTAAACAGGGAGGGCAAATAGGCTTCCATGGTTAATTCCACCACCGTAACAAAAGAGGCAATGATTACAATAAAACTGGGTATACGAACTTTGTCAGGAATATGATTTTTGATCAGTGAAACCACGATGTTGGAACTTACCAACACAAATGTAGTAGCCAATCCCATTCCCAATCCGTTGATGGCGGAGGTGGTTACACCCAGCGCCGGACACAATCCGAGCAGGAGTATAAAAACGGGATTCTCTTTGATAAATCCTTTGGTAAAGTTTTTCCATTGATTCATAAGATGGGTTCTCCTTCCTGATTTTGCTTGCTTATTTTTTCCATATAAGTGTTGTATGCCCGTGAAATGGCATCACAATAGGCACGTGAGGTAATTGTTGCGGCGGTAATGGCATCCACATCTCCATTGTCTTTTTTTACGCTGAGGTCAAAATTCTCCGGATTCTTTCCTTTAAACTGGTCACTCCAATCGCTTTTACCTTTCTCAATTTTATCACCCAAACCCGGGGTCTCAGCATGTTGCAAAGCTACAACATCAATGATGGTTCCATCGGGTTGAAATCCTACCATTGCCCTTATCTCTCCCGAATATCCCTTTTTAGTATAAGTGCTGATGGCAATGCCAACCAATTCATCCCGCTGGTAAGCGAAATTAAACTCCAGTGAATCTTCACCGGTCTGTGGCAAATAGTTTGTTGTTCTTAAACTGTCAAAAGCGGGCAGCACCTCCCGGATGGCATTGGTCCTTTTTGCCTGTCGGGATTTGGCAATGGGCTCTGCTGTAAGATTATAAACGGTAGCAAGCACAAAAGATGCTATGGTTGTAATGATAACCAGTGTGAGCACCATGCTTGTGAATGTTGATTCTTTTTTAGCCATTCTTTACCTCCTCTCCAAATCTTTTAGGTTTAAATCCTTTGTTGATTAGCGGCACAAATGCATTCATGATCAGAATAGCAAAGGCAACCCCTTCAGGGTATGCACCAAAAGTTCTGATAATGATGGTAAGAAATCCGCATCCAATACCATAAACGATCATTCCCATGCTACTCATAGGGCTTGTAACCATATCGGTAGCCATATAAATGGCACCCAGCATCAGTCCGCCCGTAATCAGATGAAACAAAGGATTTGCATATGATTGTGGATCTACCTGCCACAGAATTGCTGCCAATACTGCAAATGATCCAATGTAGGCAACAGGCACCTCCCACCGGATGATCTTTTTGAAAAGCATGTACAATCCACCCAGTAAAATGGCAAGTGCGGATATCTCTCCGATACTCCCGCCCATATTGCCCATCAGCATAGATGTATACTCCGGTACCTGTGTAACCAGTTCTGATACATTTTCACCTTGCCCTGCACCTTCTTTTACAATGGCAAGGGGAGTAGGCCCTGTAACAACATCAGTTAGTTTGGTGCTTAATGAGGTGGGTTCAGGATACATATTCATATCTACGGGAAATGATATCATCAGAAATACCCTTCCTACCAGAGCCGGGTTGAATACGTTCTTCCCCAGTCCACCAAAGGTCATTTTTCCCATTCCGATAGAAACAAGCGAACCGATCACAACCATCCACAAAGGCAAGCTGGCCGGCACAATAAAAGCGAGCAATATGCCGGTGATCATGGCAGACCCGTCATTGACTGTTACCGGACCTTTAAGAAGGTATTTTTGTATGATGAATTCAAATAACATACAGGATGCCACTGCTGTGATGGTAACCAGAATGGCAGGCAAACCAAAGAAATAAAATGAAACCAGGGCTGCTGGTATCAGTGAAAATACAACCCCATACATGATCTTGTCGACTGATTCGTTTGCCTGCACATGGGGTGAGCCCGAAATGGTGAGTATACTCATAAGTATTTGCTGATTTTTTATTGTCGTGAACGTATAATTTTACCTACTTCTGATTTTCCTCTTCTGATCTGGTCGAGCAGCGGACGCCCTGATGGGCATATGTACAAACAACTACCACATTCCATGCAATCCATGATCTTTTCTGTTTCGCATTGCTCAAAATTTTCATGATCTGACAGCACAGCAAGCAGATAAGGTTCCAGACCCATAGGACAAACAGAGGCACAGCGGCTGCACCTGATGCAGGCATGTACTGTTTTGCGGTGTGCCTCTTCATCGGGGAAAAGCAGTATACCACTGGTTCCTTTGGTGATAGGGGTATCTGCATTCATCAGTGCTTTGCCCATCATAGGACCTCCGTTAACTATTTTACCGGTATTTTCCGGAATTCCACCTGCTGCTTCAATGAGTGCAGAAACTGGCGTGCCGATCCGAACGCGGATATTAGAAGGTTCTTTCAGGTTTTTGCCCGATATGGTTACAATTCTTTCTACAAGGGGTTTGTTTTTTTGCACCGCTTCGTATACGGCAAAGGAAGTACCTACATTGTGAACCACGCAACCAACTTCAATGGGTAATTTCCCGGAAGGAACCTCTCGGTTGATCAATGCTTTGATCAACTGTTTTTCTCCTCCCTGCGGATATTTAACTTTTAATCCTTCAACGGAAATACCCGGATAATCTGCCAGAAGATCTCTGAATTTTTCTACAGCATCGTGTTTATTATTTTCGATACCGATAATGGCTTTATCCACACCCAGTGCTTTCATTTGTATGGTAATGCCCACCAGGATTTGCTCTGTTTTCTCAAGCATAAGTCTGTGGTCAGATGTCAGGTAGGGTTCGCATTCAACACCATTGATAATCAGGTACTCTGCTTTTTTCCCCTTGGGTGTCATCAGTTTTACGTGCGACGGGAAAGTAGCGCCACCCAAGCCGACGATACCGCTTTCATTTACTTTTTTGACAATCTCAGAGGGTTCAAGAAAACAATCTTTTTTCAGGTCATCCGACAGGTCTGCCTCTTCCACCCATTGATCGCCATCTGTTTTGATAAAAATTGATTTTTTTCTGTATCCGCTTGCTTCAGATATGCTGTCGATTTTCAATACTTTACCGCTTACTGAAGAATGGATGTTGGCAGAGATGAAACCGTCGCCTTTGGCAATGAGTTGCCCGGTAAGTACTTCATCGCCTTTTTTTACAAGCGGGTTGGCAGGCACACCCAAATGCTGCGAAAGAGGTATGATTACCTGATCGGGAACAGGTATGTTTTTGATGACAGCATTTTTGGATAATTTATTTTCGGGTGGATGAACACCACCAAGTTTAAATGTTTTCAAATTACTTTCTCTTTATGGGGTTGATAAAAGCGTTTTGAATTCCGCAAATATTATTCGGCAGTGTTTTCAACTGTTTCTGGTTTTTTTCTGCGGGGGGTGAAATTCAATTCGTGTATGGCGTTTGTTGGGCATACAGGAGCACATTTTCTGCAAAGTGTGCATTTGTTGTAGTCTATATATGCCAGGTTATTTTCAAAATAGATGGCATCAAATTTACATTCCTTTACACATTTACCACATCCGATGCATGCCACCTCGCAATTCTTTCTGGCAATACCTCCTTTTTCGGTATTGATGCAGGAAACAAATATCCTGCGGTCTTTTTTTCCGCGTTTGCGCAGTTCTATTATATCTCTGGGGCAGGCTTTTACACATGCACCACAAGAAACACAATTGTCTTTTACCACAGGTAAACCTGTTTGCTCGTCCATATAAATAGCATCGAAATCGCAGGAAGCAACACAGTCGCCATATCCCAGGCATCCGTTGGGGCATCCGCTTTCGCCTGCAAATAGCTGATGGGCAAAGGCACAGGTTTGTATGCCTTCGAAATGAACTTTGGGGGGAGCATGTTCTTTGCTGCCCGAGCATCTTACAACAGCAATGGTGGGTTCCTGCTCGGTGGCCTCCAGTCCAAGTACTTTGGCAATGTCTTTCATTACATCATTGCCGCCAGGAGGGCAGTTCATACCGTCTAAACTACCTTTGCGCACAATTTCCTCAGCAAAGGCACGGCAACCGGCATAACCACAACCACCGCAATTGGCACCCGGCAATTTATCTGCTACTTCATCTATGCGAGGGTCTTCTATTACTTTAAACTTTTGTGCTACGAAATAGAGTATAATAGCAGCGATGCTTCCCAAAGCTGCCAAAGAAACGATTGATATGAGGGTAATTTCATTCACGGGAAAGTGTTTTGTTAATGAAGGGTGTTTATTTTATTTTATAACAGTTTTAGTTGTTATGAGAGCTAAAATAGAAAACTTAATCAAACCAAACTACTTTTATTATGAATTTTAACCCTGTTATATTGTGATTTATGTTGGGGTTTTAAGAATTGAACACCTGATTTTCTATGGAAAGATTTGCTGTTCAGGTTTTTAATACCTAATTTAGAATTTGTCTAAATTTTAGCGTTGTGAATCACTTAACAACTTAAGCATGAAGGTTTTCTGCTTTCCTGAACAAGTAAAATGTTTAAATAATATACATATATTGATGTTTGAATCGTAAAATGCAGCGCAGGGGCAGGGATGGGTAAGATAAGAATTTTACAAGGAAAAGAAACACATTCGTTTTCATATTCATTGCCGGGAAGGGGGATTATTAGCAATAAACAAACCCGCGATTTAACAATGAGCTCAGCGATAAAGCCTTGTAGTAAGGAATTGTATTTTATTTGATAAAAAAATGAAAGGAGGAGCGTATAGCGTCTCTTTTAACATAAAGAAAACTATAATAAGGCACCAATAAAAGTATGGATATCCCGGCTGCCAATCCTTCATTGATATGCAAGCTGAGCGTGATGATCAGCGAAAAAATCAAGATCAGAAATGGTAGCAGATAGCCAAGAAAAAGAGCCTTGTATCCAAGCGATCTGCGCAGGACGATCTTTACCCTTTCACCTTTCTTCAAGGCTTTACCCGATTGCTCGTTTTGAACTTCAATTACTTTATCAACAGATTCTGCCATGGAGCAATAAGATTTGGAGTGGCAGCTTCCACAGGCCGACTGGGGTTGTATTTTCACCCAAACACGTTCATTTTCAATCTTATCAATGATGCCCGGGTGTTCTATGTTTTCGTGGGTTTTTGATGTTTGGTCCATGCCTGGATATAAAATGTATAAAATGGATGAGTAGATTCAGGATTGCAAATATACAAATTCATGGTGTTGTGGAAGCTACAGGAATGTTTTTTCCGTTAAAAAGGTGTTGTCCTTTTTGTGCAAAATCTTTGATAAACACACTTAGTTCCTTTACATCCATGCCGTTTATATTGCCAGGAAATGCTTCCTGCAGCATTTCTGTATCAACGGCACCCAGCGAAAGCATATTCACATTTATTTTGTCTGGTTTTAACTCTTCTGCCAGGCATTCCGTGAGGATACTCAAAGCTCCCTTGCTGGCTGCATAGAGAGATAATCCGGCAAATTTTTTGCTTCCCTGGTATCCTCCCATACTTCCAATATTTACAATATGCGAACCCGGTGTTAGTGATGGTAATACTTTTTGTATCAGAAAAAATATCCCTTTTACATGGGTGTTGAACATCGTATCATAATCAGCAGTACTAAGACTGCCAATGGGTTTATTGATCAGCACACCTGCATTGTTAATAAGAATATCGATCTTGCCATCGAGAAAGGAATTTATTTCATTCATTAGTTTTGTATGATCCTCCCTCTTCATTATATCGAAAGGAAAAAAACGGACCGAAGGATTGTTTTTGAAAATAACAAGGGAGGAGATGTTTCGCGAAAGTGCAATGATCTTGTGGTTGTTATCTTCCAAAAATCTGCGAAGAACTTCAAAACCAATACCACGGGATGTCCCGGTAATGATTACATGCATTTGTTTACAATTTGATAAATCAGTTTTCCTTTGTTTCGTCCAAAGAATTGAAACTTTTTTATTCATTTTCTTTGAAAAGCGGTTTATTCTTTGGTCAGATGTACTTTCCATTCTCCATCAACCTTGATCAGATTGATGGTCTCTGTTTCATCTCCTACCTGGTAACTGCATTTTGCTGTATTTCCATCTTCCTCAACCAGGCACCTGAGGTCTTCATGAGGAGGTTGTTCCCGTATCTCTTCTTCCATAAAAGAGGCTGCCATGGCGAGTATTTGGCCTGTTTCTTTGGTGGCGTATTGGGTTGCTTCTTCAAACTCCCCTTTTTCAATGTGGGTTAGAAATTTGTCTGCCACAGCTTTGACTTTTGTTTCTGGATCGCAGGCGATCAGCGTGAGTGCTAAAATTAAAAATAAACCTGACTGGTGTAAAACTTTGTTCATTGTTGAGGTTTTTGAGGTTTACAATTAGGTAAATTCAGGTTTTAAACCAAAATCATTTGCTTTTGAGCAATAAAGGTAAGCAATAAAAGAATTTAACGCTGCAAGTTTATTGACTTTTCCTTTACCGCAAGATATTTTCCCGAAGGTTTTTCAAAAGATAAACTTCTGTTTGATTACTACTTTCGAAGTTTCCGTCCTTGTTTTTATTTAAAATCAATATAAATTGACCCAGGAAGCGATGGAACTCATCGGAAAATGAAGATAATTATGGTAGTAGGCTTATATTTGTAGTAGAAAGTTGAGTTATTTTACATAGAAAAATGTAAATATATAAGATATGAAAAGAAGAAAATTTATAAAAAATAGTTTTTTGGCAGGTGCTACGGCGGGTATGACTGTGGGCGGACTGAGTAGTATATCTTCTGTTTTTGGTGCTGAAAAAGCAGCTGTAAAAGGAAATTATGATCTTGTGGCAGTTAAAGGAGAAAACATAGTGGATATGTTTGAGCGCGCCATGCAGGAAATGGGAGGGATGTCGCAGTGGGTAAAACCCGGACAATCAGTGGTTGTAAAACCCAATATTGGATGGGACGTGTCCCCTGAAAGAGCTGCCAATACCAATCCTGATCTGGTGGGTGCCATCGTAAAACATTGTATAGATGCCGGTGCTTCCAGCGTATCTGTATTTGATCATACCTGCGATAACTGGGAGCGCTCCTATAGCAATAGCGGGATTGAAGAAAAGGTAAAAGTTGCGGGTGGCAGAATGGTACCCGGAAATTTTGAACGGA
The DNA here is from genome assembly GCA_964589855.1 of uncultured Bacteroidales bacterium. Lineage (GTDB taxonomy): Bacteria > Bacteroidota > Bacteroidia > Bacteroidales > UBA7960 > SKVR01. Next base: position 4,581 of record CAZPVB010000083.1, on the reverse strand, counting down.
ATTACCGTGAGGTAAATATTCCGGGAGCAGTAAAACTAAAATCTGCAAAGGTACACGAACGAATCCTTGACTCCGATGTTTTTATTAATGTGCCTGTACTAAAGCATCATGGATCTACCTCGCTGACCATTGCGATGAAAAACCTCATGGGTATTGTGTACGACCGGCGTTTCTGGCATCGCAACGATCTGCATCAGTGTATTGCCGATTTTTGTCTTTTCCGCAAACCCGATCTTAATATTGTAGATGCTATGCTGGTGATGACACAAAATGGACCAAGAGGTACCTCACAATCTGACCTGGTAAAGAAAAACAGCTTGTTTGTGTCTTCTGATATTGTTACCGCAGATGCAGCCAGCACACTTACCTTCGGACAGAAACCTGAAGATATAGGATACCTGAGAATTGCCAACAGCATGAATATCGGTTCAACCGATCTATCATCCAAAAACATCCAGCGGGTTTACCTGTAATTTTTCCCATTTTGCTAACCTGTAAAACAATGATCTTTGTTTCCAATGTTGCATACCTTTAAATGAATATCTTCAAACCAGTGGTATTTTTTGCTGATGAAGAAACTCAGAGGTCTGTGGCATTTTTTAAACGATTATACCCATGAACCTTTCCCATTTAAGAACCATTCGCATCGTTGTGTCGGTGTTGATTTTTGTATTTATATTGTTTTTCTTCCTCGATTTTAGTGGTTTGGGTATAAAGCCTACGGCACAATTTCTTCTGCAATTGCAGTTCTTTCCATCCCTGCTTAAATTTTTCACCGTATTTTTTGTAGTAGGTGCATTGGGATTTTTGCTGGTTTTGTTGTTAACATTTCTTTTCGGCAGGGTTTATTGTTCCTCTATCTGTCCTATGGGTACCTTGCAGGATTTTTTTATTGCTTTTTCAAAACGATTAAAGTCAAGAAAAAAAAAGCGATTTGTGTATCATTCCAATCAAAATAACATTTTGCGGTATTCGGTTTTGGGGGCAACTTTGTTGTTTTGGATTTTTGGCAGTCTTTTTTTGATCAATCTGCTCGATCCTTATTCCAATTTCGGAAAAATAAGTGTAACGCTCTTGCAACCTGTTGTAAGTACCATCAATAATGGTATATCCCTGGTTCTTGAAAATTTTGATGTTTATACTGTCAAGCCCATGATGCCTCAAACATTACCCTATGATGTTGTGTTGGTATCGGTTGGAATTTTTGCTGTCATTTTTTCTATGAGCGCATGGCGGGGGCGTCTTTTCTGCAACACCCTTTGCCCTGTGGGCTCGGTTTTGAGCCTTATATCACGCCGGCCGGTTTATCAGATTGCCTTCAATGAAGGTTCCTGCACTCTTTGCGGAAAATGTGAAAGGGTATGTAAGGCAGAATGCATCGACAGCAAAATGAAGGTGGTGGATACTTCTAGATGCATCAGTTGTTTCAATTGTTTTTCCAGTTGTAGTCATAATGGATTGTATTTTAAGAAGAACTATCTTCCATCGAATCAAAAGGCATCTCCAGCATCAACTGGTTCGGTTGAGTTATCTCCACTAATTGACAATGAATCCCGGGATAAGAGAGTTTTTTTGCTCACCATAGGTGCTGGTTTGCTTAGCATACCTGTTTGGGGTCAAAACAGAAAAGGCCAAGTACAAGGAAAAGGCCAGGGCCAAGGGCAGGGACAAGGTCGTGGATTGGGAAAATCATCGGAACCGGGTTTGATACCCTCCGGGAGTGAATCGCCCGTTACGCCGCCGGGTTCAGTAGGATACGATCACTTCACAGATAACTGTATTGCTTGTTATTTATGTGTAAGTGCTTGCCCGACCAATGTAATTGTGCCCTCGTTTTTCGATTATGGGTTAAAAGGTTTTATGCAACCAAAGCTGGACTTTCACAAAAGCTTTTGCAATTTCGATTGTGTTGCCTGCACAGAGGTTTGTCCTACAGGAGCATTGAATCCGCTTAGTATAGAAGAAAAAAAGGTATCTCAGCTGGGAGTGGCAGAGTTTGTAAGAAGCAGTTGTATTGTTACTATCGATAAAACTGACTGTGGCGCCTGTTCAGAACATTGCCCTACCAAAGCGGTACATATGGTACCTTATCAGAATGGACTGATGATTCCGGAAGTAAGACCTGAATTATGCATTGGATGCGGTGCCTGCGAGTTTGCATGCCCGACCACACCCTATAAAGCCATATATGTGGAAAGCAATATCGTACATCAGAAAGCCGTTCCTATTGAGGATACAGAAGGTCCGAGAGAGCATGATGAAGATGAGTTTCCTTTTTAGAAAGAAGCTTAATGCTTTATTGTTTTGCTTAGCATCAGGTAAATTCTGGTGAATTTCAATATGGTGTAATACTTGATGAGGAGTTCATTCTTATCATCTGAGGATTGAAATTATTAGGTTTTTCTGATGATTTTAGAAACAGAATAAAAAGGGATTTTTTATTCATAAAGATAAAAAGCGAAAATGAATTGTAGTACTTTTGCAGAGTACGCATTCCAAATCACAAAAATTCAACCAGCATATGAAATCTGAAATCAAAATTCGTGATCTGACACTCAGAGACGGACAACAGTCGTTATTTGCCACACGTATGACCCAGGAACAGGTAGACAGAGTTTTACCACTGTTCAAACAAACTAATTTTTATGCTATGGAAGTATGGGGTGGGGCAGTACCCGATTCGGTAATGCGCTACCTCAATGAAGATCCATGGGAAAGATTAGAGAAAATTAAAGAAGTAATTGGCGACAGTTCAAAACTTACTGCTTTGTCGAGAGGAAGAAATCTTTTTGGTTACAATCCCTACCCCGATAGTGTAATTGAAGGGTTTAACCGAAATGCAGTACAGTCGGGTATAGATATCATGCGTATTTTTGATGCGCTCAACGACGTCAATAATATTAAATCAACCATTCAGTATGTAAAAGAGAATGGCGGAATAGCTGATTGTACAGTTTGTTATACCGTAGACCCAAGGTTTTCCAAAAAAGAACGTTTAATGGGATTTCTGAAAGGAAAACCTTTGCCACAAAAGATTTTCACTATAGAGTATTTTGTGAATAAGGCCAAAGAACTGGAGAAAATGGGTGCTGATATGATCACCATTAAAGACATGGCAGGTTTGATCCCTCCTGTTAAGTCAGGTATTATCATCAGTATGATGAAAGAAGAAGTAAATATACCCATCGATTTTCATACCCATTCTACTCCCGGATATGGGTTGGCATCGGCTCTCACTGCTATTGTGAATGGTGTTGATATCATTGACACAGCCATTATGAATTTTGCCGGCGGTCCGGCTGCTCCAGCATTTGAGATCATCCAACTGTTTTGCAACAAACTGGGTATCGATACGGGGGTAAATCTCGAAGTTATCGGTTTAATTAACAATCAACTAAAAGAAATACGTGAAGAGTTGCATCAGTACGATTCATATCAGATATTTCCTATTCCGTTTGATTTGCTCAAAGATGAATTGCCCAAAGAGGTAGAATATCTGTTTGATCGTGCCATTGAATTGGCAAGCGAAAAAAAAGAACGTGAGCTATTGGAGCACACACAAGCCATAGAGAAATATTTTAATTTTCCGCCACCCAACGATAATGTTCGACTGGCGGAGGTGCCCGGAGGAATGTATACAAATATGCTGGCCCAGTTAAAACAACTCAAACTGGAAGAACTTCTGCCAAGAGTGTTGGAGATCATTCCAAGTGTGAGACTTTCTGCAGGTTGCCCTCCTTTGGTTACACCCACCAGTCAGATTGTGGGTGTACAGGCCGTAAATTGTGTACAGGATGAAAACAGTGGAAAACCCATGTATACAAGCAAATCTAACCAGTTTGTAAACCTGGTTAAGGGTATTTATGGGAAAACACCTACCCCCATTGACCCGGCATTCAGAAAAAAAATAACCGGGTCGCCCGTGGAGGTGGCATACGATCCCAAAGATTATAAAAAACAGGAAAATCCAACATTAGATGAATTTGGGGGTGTGAAATTAGCATCCAATGAAAAAGAAGAACTGTTGCTTGAATTGTTTCCATCGGTAGCACATAATTTTTTAACCAACAAAATTGAGAAGAAATATCTGGAAGATATCAAAGCCATTGAAGATGAAAACCGTCAGAAACTGATGAGTGCCAAAGCTGAATATGATAAAATGACCGAAGAAGAAAAAAGGATGCGTCTTGAACAGGGATTATATAATTACCAGAGGACACAAAAACCAGTTTCTGAAGACTACAGAGGCAGAGCTGATGAATGAGAACTGACAACATCAGGTAATAAAAATACAATCTACCTGTTTTTTGCGGGTTTTAGAATACGAAAAGCAAACCTTAACAAGTTCATTATTAAAAAAGGACGCATATCACTTTAAAAATAAAAGATAACAAACCTGCCGGTATTTAAATAATGCCGGCAGGTTTTTTTTATTTGACAGATAAACCAGGTATATTGGTATCTCAACCGCCAAAATCCAGTTAAAGAAATGAACCGAGCCATGACAATAACATTGACACACATGCGGATGATGATGATAAATGGAACGCAGATGACACAGATTGAGCGGATTTACGCAGA
>CAZPVB010000082.1:0-15772 GCA_964589855.1 uncultured Bacteroidales bacterium | reverse complement strand
GTTCTTTTTTCTGCATCTACGGCAGGCGAAATAAGAAGAATTTTCATGGTTTATGATTTTTTGATGGTGCCTGATAAAATTATAAATTCAAATTGTCGGAAGACAGACCTCCCAAAAGGTACGAGATGGCAGGTAGCTGGTTTTACTGAAACCTTTAGTTTGATTGCTGCAGGGATAAATCTTTATGTAATTACCGTAAACTATTGAGTAATTTAGTCAAGACCAGATATTATTTGTTTCCCTGCTGGTTCCAACCCCGAACCAAACTGGCCTTTCTTGCAAAGGATCCTGTGATTTTTGTATGTAGAATCATATTAGTCAGGTACAAAGGTAAAACATTTCAGCAAACTATTAAATACTGTACAATGTATTTTTTAATTCGCCAGGAATATTTATTATTCTTTCAAAACCCAATTATAACCAGATTAACTGGTTTTTCTTTTATCCTGAATAGATGCTTGTCGTGAATTTTCCTCCGCCCATGTTCTATCCCACAAAAACATATTGATTCCAGAAATTGGAATAATCATTTATTTGCTCCGCAGTATGCCAATCCGGATCGGGCAGCGGAGGAGCGTATGTACCGGGGAAAAGGGTAATGATCTTATGACGCTCGTCTGAAGTCTCCAGAATCAGATTCATTTGCCAGGTAGGCAAGGGTCTGGCCAGTTTTACAGAAAAAATTTCAAATCCGTTTCTGAGAGTGCTCGTCATCATCTTTTTTTCTTGTGCAGACAAATCTGACAGGTTGATGATCCCATCGTTTCCTATCCCTTGAGGGTACAAAATTTCCGGAATCTGAAAAATAAACGCTCTTTTTTGATTTCCCTGTTTTTTTACCTCTGTAAGATGCTTCTGTAATGCTGATATTCTCTCCCATAAATGCACAGGATGTCGGGCAAATGCAGGATAGAACTTTGAACCGGGTTTCTGCATCATCTCATATGCTTCTTCTGCTGTATGATCTGTGTTTGCAAGAAATTGCACCAACCATGCAGGATCAGTTTCTTTGAAATGCAGCAGCGTGTGGAACTGCGTTTCTTTTGAAAAATCAACGTTTTCTGGTAGCATTTTTTTTGAGTAATAGGATGATGATGGCAAAGATCACCACCACCATAAAGGCGACACTATAAATACTGTAATTTTGGTTTCTTTCAAAATTGATGACCGTTGCAGCCCATTCTGATCCGTCCCAAACGGCAGAAACCACCGCCAAAAAAGCCACGATCAGCAAAGCAGTATTGATCCGTTTCTCACTTTCTGCCTCCTGTTCACCCCTGATTTTATCCTTGATAGCAGTATCCCGGTCAATGGCAATCTTTAGTTTCTCTATTTCCCGGTCCAGATGCTGACTGAAGCGGATTTTCTCATAAATTACCTGTGGCAAAAAATTGTATGAGATCTGATCGAAATTAAAATCGCGGTCGAAATTATAGAACTCATTTTCAAAAGAATCATCTTCTTTGGGATCATGAAATACCTTGTTGAGTTCAATCAGGTAGTTTTTTACATAAAGGGTTATCACATATAAAAAACGAAAATATTTGGTTTCCCAGTTGTAATTATACAAACTGCCTTTGTGTAAAACGGTAAAAGTATCGAACAATGCCAATGCCGACCAGTTATCGAATACGGCTATCTTATTCTCTTCCAGTATTTGCTGAAAGTAACCAGGTGCGGGTTTCAAGGAAGGATTCTTGCCTTTGCCTATAGATGCTCCAATGGGCGAGCAGGTGCCGATGTCGAACAAGAGATGATCAGAACTGTAATCTTCTTCAAACTCAAGATCATGTTCTGCCACTGTAAATGCTTTGTATTTATTCCCATTTAGCAGTGGGTCTTCCAAATCGAAAGGCATTTCTTCATGTGGAAATAATAACGAGGATAGATCTTCTGAGCGAATGGTATGGATCAACAGCGTAAGATCATCGAAGGTTATATTATCAGGATATTCAACTTTAAATGCAACAATTCCTATGTTGTGTGGAAAAAGAAAATAATCAGCATAACTGATGTTGATCTTATGAGTTTTTTTTTCAGTTTGTTGGTTTAAAGGACGTGTATAGGCGGGTTTGAGGTTTGGAAACAGATCGAAACTCTTGCCTTGCAGGCAATCAGCAAAAGATTCATAAAAATAATCATGAAAATCTTTTTCTAACTGTGATGTTTTTTTTGCTGTTTCGTCATTATAAGCATGATTGGGTTGGTTATCCTGAAAAACATGTGCCTGCCAGGGTATCAATTTGCTTCCATTTGATGATTTTTCGGGGATTGATCTGTATTTAAACGCACTGCAAAAAATCGTGTATACCTGCTTTGGTCGTAGGAGCGTATTTTCGTCCATTTTGTTTTCTGTTTGTTTTCTGTGATTTTTTATTTCAAATGTAAGGTTTTTTTTTACCCGTAATAATTGAGTTGATATTTTTTTGTCATGAAACTGATTCTTTTGCTTTTGGAAGGATAAACAAACCGATAAGTATTTCACCCATAACCGGAAAATCAGTTTTGATGTATTTCTCTATCATCTATTCAACCAACCTTGTCACATTATTGTATTTTGTTGCTTTAATTCTCTTTCACCCCGAAATTCCCTGCTATTTGAGACAAATTTCTATACCGCTATTGACCGATAGTTTCTATTTTCGCTGACCGGATTCCCAAAAACAAAAATAGAGTTACAACAAAACTTATGTTTACCATGAAAAAGAAAGTCACCACCCTTGCATACTTTTTAATTTTGTTTACCATAACTTCACTATTTTCGCAAACTTCCAGTGACCCAGCCATGCATCTTCGCACCTCACTGGGTGAAGGACTCATGCCTGTTGGGGTATATTATTACCCTGAACACTGGGATCCTGACCTGTGGGAGAAAGACCTGAGAAAACTATCGGAGCTGGGTTTTCAGTTTACCCATTTTGCTGAATTTGCATGGGCGAAGATGGAACCCCAGGAAGGTGAATATGATTTTGACTGGTTGGATGAAGCCATAGAACTGGCAGGCAAATACGATCTGAAGGTGATTATGTGTACCCCAACACCCACGCCCCCGGCATGGCTCACCCAAAAACATCCCGAGATACTGCAGGTAGACGATAACCTCATTCAGCAGCAACACGGATCAAGACAACATATTCTGCACAATCATCCTGTATATTTACAGTATGTGGAAAAGATCATTCGAAAACTGGCAGAGCGCTATGGTGATCATCCTGTGGTGGCAGGGTGGCAACTGGACAATGAACCCCACTTTGGCATTATTTACGATTATTCAACACAGGCACAGATTGAGTTTCCTGTTTGGCTGGAAAAAAAATATGGCGACATTGATGCCCTGAACCAATCATGGGGTACTGCTTTCTGGTCGCAAACCTATAATAATTTCGCGCAGATTCCCTTACCTTCGTCTAACTGGGCGCCACAAGGCGCCAATCCGCATGCGCTCATGGATTTTCATCGTTTTACTGCCGATCGGCTTGCGGAGGGACTGAAATTCCAGGCGGATTTGTTGCGCCAACTGATCTCGCCCGATCAATGGATTACCACCAATTACGCCTACTTTAAATTTTTACCAGCCAGTGATCCTTTCAGAAACCGCGATGATCTTGATTTTACTTCTCACACCATGTATCTCACCTCCGGATACCTCAATGATGAAGGTGGCGAAGAAGCTTTCAGACTGGGTAGCGGACTTGAACTGGCCTTTTCTGGCGAACTGGCAAAATCGATGAGGGGATACACCGGAATCATGGAATTACAACCCGGACAGATCAACTGGGGCAGCATAAATCCCATTCCAAAACCTGGTGCCGTAAGGATGTGGTTGTGGCACTCATTTGGATTAAATGACCAGTTTGTTTGCGCATACCGGTTTAAACAACCTCTTTTCGGAAGCGAACAAACACACAAAGGTATTATCGACACCGACGGTGAAACTGTTACAAGGGGTGGAGAGGAGTATGTACAAACCCTGCAGGAGTTTGCCGATCTGCCTGAACAATGTATTTCCACAAAAGAACCTGAAGACAGAAAAAAAAGAAAAACAGCATTTTTCTGGGATCACGACAATATGGCCGACATAGAAAACCATCGGCACCATCAGGATTTTGACCCATGGCAACATACTTATGATTATTTTGCTGCTCTCAAAAGTATGGGCAGCGAAGTGGTTTTTGTGAATCAGGAGGATGTTTTCGATCCCGCAGAATTTCCTTTTATGGTCGTTCCTGCTTACCAAATCACTTCCCAGATGTTGATTGATAAGTGGCAAGAATATGTAAATCAGGGTGGAAATCTTATTATCAGTTGCCGAACTGCCAAAAAAAATCCCGATGGACATCTGTGGAAGGCATTCAACCAGCAACCACTGTGGAACCTCATTGGCGCTGAGATCCGCGAATTCGACCATTTACCCGCACAATACAAAGGTACCGTAACTGCTGATAACCAAGAATATTCTTGGTATCGATGGGGCGACCTGCTCGAACCCCGTGGCAATACCGAAGTACTTGCACAATATGATGATCAGTTTTATAAAGGCACACCGGCTGCGGTGTATCGTGATCAGGCAAAAGGATCGGTTACCTATATTGGAGTGTGGAGCGACGACGGACGCCTGGAAAAAGATATTCTCCAAAAGGTATATCAGAGAAATGATGCACCAATCATGGATCTGCCCCCTTATGTTTTTGTGGAATGGAGAGATGGATTTTGGATAGCAGTCAATTACAGCTCACAAAATTATGATCTTCCGCTATCAAACGATGAACGGATTGTTTACGGAAGTGAAACCCTGAAACCCGGAGGAGTAACTGTTTGGTGTTCCAAACAATAATCTTTTAACGGTTATCCGGCAAAAAACGTTGTTATGACCTCAGGACATGCTGATTGCCGGGTTTTTCAATGTTACCTTACCCTGAAGCGGGTGATCATTTGGTTTTTACTTCCGGAAATTCTCAGCAATAAAAGGCGCGCAGCGCTGATAATACGGTAGAAAGTTTTAATTCCTGGTGTATGATGCAATTTTATTTTTTATGGATGGCTTTATTGTTTGTTTCCTTTTCAGTAAATGCTTCGTTGGATAGTGTTCTGGTCAGTGATGATTTTTCCGATCGCTCCAAATTCATAGATCAGAGTTTACTGGTTTTATGGGGAGAAAACCTGGAAGCAAAATCTTGTTTTGAACTTGTTGAGCGCACCGACGATTGGGGGGGAAACGCATCAGAGCATCGGTGTAAGCATACAGGCCTCGGATTATGCCACCTACCTGCCCGAAGTGAATGGAAATCCTACCTTGCGCACCACTACATGTTTCGATTATGCCTTTGGGCAGACAGACCGTTCGGATAAGATCATAAAGATAGAATTTGATGCTTTATGGACGGATTACGATACCGGATTTGGAGAACTGGGGCGGATAGTGGTTACCCTGGTTGATGAATATCCTGAAGATGGTCCTCAGGCAGGTGATATCGAAGACCTTGAATTGGAAGCACCTTTTGGTCGCCCAAAATACAACATGCGCTTACGCAATCCGGAACCGGTTCCCGAATCACATGATCAGTATATTCATCGTTCACCCAGCTTTCAGTTATACGGAGGTGGTAACGATCCTGAAGGAGAGTTTGAAAGCAGCAACGATTTTGGGTATTGGATGCCCGGATTTAGTTCTGAAGCGGGTGGTGGCGCTCCAGGTCAACCTTCTGCTGACGATTATCCCATAAACGTGGCAACCAAAAAATCAGATAAACCCTGGCGCTGGAACGAGACCAACAAATGGTTTCATTATACATGGATCATAGAACCTGAACTGATGTCCTTGTATATGAGGTCGTCTGCAGAGGAAGAAGACGACAACACATTGGTATCACAGATGGCCATTCCGCGAAACGATATGGGCGATGACTACGTCCTGGACAGAATCAATGAGATTCATCAGACAAACATTTCTGAAGTGCCCCTTATGTATAACTGGTTTGATACTTTTAATGCGGTGAGGGTATATTTCCGGGGTGTAAACAACATGTCGTTCCTTGCCAATTTCAATGTCTCCTTCGAAGAGATCAACCCTGTAATGGCAAATAAAACCAGTTCTCCGTCCTTGCAATTGTATCCTAATCCTTCACCATCGGGTATTTATTATGTTGGTAACAGCAACAGGTTGGATTCTTTTCAGGTGTTTGACATGAATGGAAGAATTGTTTATTCGATTGAAAAGGGGGCTGATGCACACCGGATCAACTTGTCATTTTTAGATGCCGGCATCTATTTGGTTCAGGCAGTGCTTGAGGACGGCAGAATTTCCAAAGGTAAACTGATCAAAAGCAGGTAGAAGATTCTTACTCTCATGTGATCAGGATGTTCTTCTAAATTTCTTTTCCTTTTCTTCTTATCTTGATGCGGAATGCGTTTGTTACGGGTTTGTCGGCAATCAGGATCAGGTATCCTCCACCACCGGCCCCCGATATCTTATATCCTTTCACAGAATCATTCAGTTCATCAATGATCTTATCTATGGCAGGTGAACTCATTTTGGGGAACATGCTTTTTTGAGCAAAGAATGACTCTGAAACATATTTTCCAAATTTTTCCACATCTTTTTCCATGATGGCATTCCAGCAATTCTCAGCGGCATCAGCCAGTGCTTTTACTTTTTCTGAAGTTATTTCTGATTCTTTAAATACATTGTATCCGGGTTCTCTTGGCCAAAGTGTTTTCAGGTAAATATGCTGTTCAATCCACGAAAGGATATCTTCATCGTGCACCGATTCAATTTTTTCCGGCCAGTAGTTTTCGTTGGCATAATAGTAACGGTTGAGGCCAGGCATGGTTATACCCAGAGAATCCTGAGAGCCTGATACCTCTTTGGTGCCGGGTTTGTTTTCAACAGAAAACAGTATCTCTGCCAGTTTGATGGGTTTTTCGAGTGGCAGGTCGTGATTCCAGAGATTCACCGCTTTTTTGCGTGTAGATGTTGCCATCCCCGATCGTTCGTTGAATTCAATAGTGGGTTCAATAGAAACAGTCAGCACCCATCCCGGGAAATGTTTTGAAACATAGGGTTGATCCAGCCAACCTCCCGCCAGGTCAATGCGATAAGGAATGGTACAGATATTTCGGATAGAAGTGGTGGAACGGGCAGGCAATCCTTCTTCAGGAATCCGCTTTAAAACAACATATTCGATGCCGAGATTGCTGCAAAGATTCTTCTTGTCTGGCGTGTCGCCATCTTCATTTACAACAAAATAATCTGGACGGATGCTCTTGAGTTCGTCTACAAAGTCCATCAAGCCCGATCCTCTGTTTACGATTGCACGTGTAACATACCTGACGGAAGAAACCATGTACTTTCTTTCATCTTCAGAGTTTACTGTTTCACGCCCTTTCAAACTTCTGATGGTTTCGTCAGATCCAATGCCGACATAAAGGTCGCCATATTGGGATGCTTCTTTAAAAAATGCTACGTGACCGCTATGAAGCATATCGTAACAACCGGATACAAAAACTTTTCTTGCCATAGTAAATTCCTGCTAATCAATATTTAGTTTTGTTGAAAAATAATGTATGATACTTCATCTAACTGAGAACCGTTAATTCCGGGAGCAATGTAAAACCTGATCCGGTTCTTTCCTTCTTTTAAATAGATATTCCTTACGGTGGATTTGTTCTTTCCTGAAAGACTAATTCTCGCAGTTTGTGAAGGAGTAATGAGATGACAAACAGGTTCTGCTAATGCTGGTTTTTGGTATTCAACAGTGATATTATAATTCCCATCTATGGGCGAAACCACTTCATATTCTATCCAACTCTCTTTTGTGCTCCATTTTTTTACGGCGGTAACGGTGTTTAGAAGGTCTTCAGAGAGGTCGGATATCCAGGTGGCTTTCATTCGTGTTTTTTGATCTTCCTCCAGATAAATTACGGGGGTGGCATAAGCGTTTTGCTCTGTGAGGATCCTGCGGTACCAGTGGACTAAAGAATCGCGCAATTGCGCTGTTGTATGTGGTTCGCTCCATGCCAGATTACGGGTCTCTTTCGGATCGTTAATCATATCGATCAGCACAAGACTGTCGTGGGTGTCGAAATTGCCGTCAATACCTGGGTTCATCATGAGTTTGTAGCGGTGGGTGCGAACCGAGATCACCTGATTGGTCGCCCTGATTTTTCCCTTGTCAACGGGCATGTATTCATTATAATTGCCATCGGGATTGTAAGAAATTAGCGAGGGTGGCCAACCTTTATTCGAATAGTTGTAAGATACTGTTTTAAAAGATTCTTCCTGATTGATAAGTACATCCTTGAAACTTACTCCATCTAAAGGATGGGATAAAGAATGTTGAATTCCTGTAATATCCAGCAGGGTGGGGAAAATATCCGTTATGTCGGTGAGTGCATCTACTGTACCTGGTTTTAGTTGAGCGGGCCAGCGTATGAATAAAGGTGATTTCACACCATTCTCCCAAATATCGCCTTTATGCCCCCGGTAGTTGTTTACATAGCGTATTTCACGGTCTTCATCGCTGAGCAGATTTCGTATGACAGCAGGCCCATTATCGCTGAAAAACATAACAATAGTATTTTCAGTCAGTTCCAGTTCATCCAAAGTTTGAAACAATCTGCCCATTTGCTGGTCTGCCAGATCTATCATGGCATATAGTTTCGACAGATTTGATGACAGACCCTTGTCCCGGTATTTTTGTATCAGGTCATCAGGAGCATCTAGTGGGCTGTGTGGTGTTAATGATGAAACATATGCCAGGAAAGGTTCATCCTGATTTCGCTTTATAAAATCAATGGCATGATCAATAATCGCCTCATCGGCCCATTTTTCTGTTTCAATACTTTCACCATTCCACACTCCCGACGAATGCCGGTGCTGATACAATTGTGCTTTGTAGGCTTCATCAAATCCTCTTTGCCAGGGATAGTACATATTTGCATCTCCTGCATGCCATTTGCCCCATATGGCTGTTTTATACCCATTTTCCTGAAATACGTCAGCCAGCGTTTTTTCGTTTAAAGATAAGAAATCCTTTCCACCATGAACATGACTTACGCCTGTTCGAAGAAAATGCCTCCCGGTGAGCAGTGATGCACGCGAAGCTGCACAAACAGGATTGACATAAAAGTTGCTGAATTGAGCACCTGAAGCGGCCAGCTGATCCAGATTGGGGGTTTCTACCAAAGTATTGCCGTGCACTCCCAGATCGTCCCATCCCAGGTCATCAAACATGATCATAACCACATTGGGTTTTTCATTTTGTAAGGTGCTATCAGAATCTGAAGAGCAAGAACTAATTACCAATCCGGCAAAAGGAATGAACCCGGTCAGGATTTTCAAAGTCAATGTCTTGGGCATGATCTTTTATTTTGAAAGCGAATCAAAAACCTGTACTTTTTCCCATAAATGTTTGTTGTTTTCTATAAATTCAAGATGCAACGGATGCTCCTGATAAATGTCGTGGGCTTGCGTGCTCTCAAAGAATACGGCATAGGAGTAAGTATAGGAATTGTCGAGTACAGGTCTTTCGGGCACGTCGGCGGGGGTTCCGAAATGATAAGCTTTGATCTCGGGTATTTCAAGAAGTTTTTCTATCCCTTTTTCAAAATCTGCCCGTTCTTGCTCATTGTCAGGGTTGTTGAGCCAGAAAAATACATGATGGCAAAAAGGGGCTTCCAATGCACGGGTTTCGCTGTTGGGTTCATTGCATGAGTTTGCAGTCGTCATAATCATAAAAAATATTAATAGGTTTACAATGGTTGAATTTTGCATTTTTTCAAGGTTTGAAGAAAGATGGGATCAGTGCTTTTATTGAAATGTTTTATAAGTTTCATTCCTACGGTGCTGATTTTATACAGGACTGGCATTGGTAATTTTAAGGTGAAATACGGATGGATGATCTTGCATAAGTTCTTCCATGGCCATCTTTATCTGAGACATGGCCAGATTATAATCACCCGTAACCAGCGTACTTAATTTGCTTGTTACCACTTTTAACTCCGGATGCTGAAGCTTTGCGATGAAGTTATCTATGGGAGGGATAAAATCATCTTTCAAGGGAGAATAACTGATCTCGATGTCAATTTTCATGTTGTATTTTTTTTGTTTTGGAATTTTTTGATTTATGATAAACGCTCTAATCACCAACGAAAATACGGATTTTATTGGAATATATCTCAGCTGCGCTAACCCTGGGTCTGTTTATTTTGGTATGCCCACATACGAACGGCACCCATCAAAAAAGACGCTTCATGAATCAATGGCATCTCATTGGTCATGTCTTTCAAAAGATTTGTTTTGATGAAAAATTTGAAATTCCGGTAGTGATCACCTCCTACAAATTTTTCCACGGCACGGGTGGCAAATTTTCCCATTGGGTGAGTATGTTTGTCAAATGCATAATCCACAATGATGATCTTACCATCCGGTCGGACTATTCTTTTGGATTCAATCAAAATATTCCTGGCCGTTTCTGCGTGGGTTTCATGCAGTGCAAAACTCATGATGGCTGCATCAAATTCATTATCAGCAAAATCAGTTTCAGATGCGTCCATCTTCTGGCAAACCCCATCCAAACCGTTACGGTAGGCCTGCCGGAGCATATTATCAGATAAATCGACTCCCTTCAAATTTTTGAAACCTTTACCCTGGAGATATTTGATTTGATTTCCTGTACCACAGCACAAATCAATGATCTTTTTATACTCGTCATCTTTGATCTCCCAGGCCACTCTTTGCCTGATCCTTTTGATGGGTATGTGCAATACCGAATCATAAATGCGCGCCAGAAAAGGACTGTAGTGATTGCTTTTTGCCATAATACTTATTGGTTGTGAAATTTGATCATACATTTTCTCTCAACAGTTGTCAATCTTCAAAACATAAACCTTTTGCTGAAGACCATTTGATTAACAAAATGAAAGGTATGTGATCATGTTGTAAAATTCATTCTTGTTATGATGATAAAAAACGCTTGTTGAAAAAAAACATAAAATGATGTTTTCTTATATTGGTAAATCAAGCATCGTTTAATTTTTCTGCCATTGTTGAAGACAAAACTACAAATGATTTTCTAATGACAATGAATAATCATCTGATTTTAATTTAAACAGATTTTACAGACCCCTCAACCCCTTAACCCCGTCAACCTTCTCAACATTTTCACCCCCTGTTCATTCATTCATATTTTTCAAATCCAAAATTTAATATCTTTGTCCAATATATTTTCTTATCCCTTTATTATCTAATACTCCTTCAATCATGAGAAAATTACGTTTTTTACTTTTACCGTTTTTTTTTACTGCCCTCTTTTTTTCTTCCTGCGAGGTAGAACAGGAAAATTTTGATGAAACCCTTCTGATCGGCAAATGGGTATCGGGTACCGAATATTACAAATACAACGCCGATGGTACAGGCGGTACCTGGGATACTTCCGATGATGTTACAGAAGAAGAGGCACAGGCTTTTACCTGGACTTTAGTACAATCAGAACTTACACAGGTGCATATGCTTGAAATTGGAGGTAGTGTGCCCAAGGTTTACACCGTAACAAAACTGACCGCTACTATACTTGAGTATGAAGACGATTTTGGGAATCAGTTTTCTTTCTCTAAAGTAAATTGATTTTCTCAGAAAATATTTTGAAGCATTTTTTAGTCACATCTCTTCGCAAATGAAAAAAGTCATAAAACCTCTCCTTATCGTTTTGGCTTCGCTGATATTTCTGGTTATCCTGGCAATCAGCATTGCCCTGTGGTTTGTGTTCACACCAGAACGTATCAGTCCGGTAGTTCAGAAACAGGCCAACGAATTGCTGACTTGCCAAACCAGTATCGGGAAAGTAGAATTAACTTTTTTTCGCACCTTTCCAAGGTTTGGTCTGAAACTGGAAAATCTTTTGCTGGTCAATCCGGTTCAGGGAGCCACCAGTGATACCCTGATGAATATTGGGAATATGACCGGCGACATAGATATTATGGCCCTCTGGCGACACAATGAAGTGATACTTTCTGATTTCGTCCTGGAAAACGGAACCCTCCATGCCTTTATTGATTCCCTGGGGAATACCAACTTTGATGTAATGGTAACTGATACAACGCAGGTTTCCTCAGAAGAAGCATCTGATGCTATGCCCGGATTCATTGATCTGGGTAAAATAGCACTGAACAACCTAAATATTTTGTACAACGACCATTTGTATAAAATCTATACCGACATAAGAGGATTAGATGGAAATATTTCAGGAAACATGCTGGCAGATACAGCAGAGATGTCACTCAACCTTAAAAATGCATTGGTTAGCTTTGATTATGCCGGAGAAAGATATCTAAACAGTGCCAGTATTCAACTTGATATACCAGGTACATTGGAAATTTCCAAACAAAAGATTCATCTTCAAAATGCCATTGCTTCTGTCAACGGACTTGAGTTTTCGGTTGATGGCGACATTGAAATGAACCCTGAAACTGGTGATATCATCTCCAATGTGGATTATCAGTTTGAAAGGTGGCCCCTGAAAACTGCCCTTGCCCTCACGCCACCTTCCTATTTGTCTTACCTTGACGGCATTGATGCCGATGGTTTTGTAAGTTCTGAGGGTAATATTTCTGGTACCTACAATGACTCAGTATTCCCGTTAATGGATATTAAAATGGAGCTGGCTGAAGGATCACTCAATTATGTTGATTTCCCTCTTCCTTTATCGGATATGAACGGCGAAGTCCTGCTATACACTGATCTGCTCGATGATGATATTTCGTATCTGGATATTCCCTCTTTTCGAATGAAAACCCCTCGTTCAGAAATGCAGACCGCTGGCAGGGTAAGCAAACTTTTTTCTGATATTCATTGCAGTCTTGTCAGCACTGCCGATATGCAACTTGATGAATTCAAACCACTTATCCCCGATTCTCTCAGTATGACTATGAAGGGGCGTGTAAACGGTACTGTAAAATCAGTGTTCACCCTTACCCAACTGGAAAATGAGGAAATTGAAAAGATGATCTTTTCCGGCGATATATCTGCTTTTGCACTGGACGTAACTTATGATACCTTGTGGGTAAAAACCAGCCGTTCAGATGTAGAGTTTTCTCTTCCCAACACAAAAAACACACATCCCAATACCCGGTTTGCACAAACACAAATCCAATCGGCTAATTTTCAGGCAGGGGTTCTGGGAGATCATACTGCCCTTTTTGAAAATGCGGTTATTGGACTTGAGCTGTCGGATGTAAGAGACACCGCACGGATACCCGATCTTTTGGTTACTTTCCAAATGGATACCCTTTCGGCGGGAAATGATACCCTGAACCTGGCACTTAAAAACCCAAAGGGGAAAGCAACTGTTGGACCTGTAGCAGCGAGACCTTCAGAACCTTCCATTCAACTGGCATACAGCAGTGATTTACTCGGTGCCCGTATGGGAGAAACCACTGCATCTATGAAAAAAATACAACTCGATACGGATATTGAAAACGATCAGAAACAGGAAGATGTATTCCTTCAATGGCTCGTGAAGGGATTTATTGATATGGAAGAAGGACGTATTGAAACGGCTGAATTTACCCATCCCATAGAGATACCTGCCATCAAAATGGATTTTGAACCAGAGATACTTGATATACAGGATAGCAGGATCATCATTGATAAATCTGATTTTAAACTTACCGGGCAACTGAGCAACGTGTTGTCTTACTTCAGAGGAGATTCTGTTTTATTGGGAAGGTTTGATTTTGTGAGTGATAATACCGATGTAACCCAACTGATGAACCTGACCAACGGACTTGGGTACGAAGACGAAACAACAATGGATGAGAATGGAGATACACTGGCAGCAGAGAGCGATTCTCTTGTATCTGGTCCCTACATGGTACCCAAAGGAATAGATATTTTACTTACCACCAATGTAAGGAGAGCTTCTATTGGTGCCGACACAGCTGTGAATATTTCCGGAGATGTAAGGATAAGCGATGGTATCCTTGTGTTGGGTGAACTGAGTTTTACCACGCCTGCCGCACGTATGCTTGCTACGGCAATGTACCGAACCGATCGTAAAAATCATTTGTATCTCGGACTCGACTACCATATGCTCGATATTGAAATTGAAGAACTCCTGCAAATCATACCCGATATCGATACAATAATGCCTATGCTAAGGTCTTTCAGAGGACAAGGTGCTTTTCATATGGCAGTAGAAACATATCTTGATTCTACATACACCTTTAAACCTTCCACCCTGAGGGGAGCAGCTTCTATTGAAGGAGAAAACCTCGTGCTACTCGATGGTGAAACTTTCAGTGAAATTGCCAATACCCTGCGATTTAGCAAAAAAGCAGAAAACAGGGTGGATTCATTGTCTGCTGAATTTACCATTTTCAGAAAAGAGGTAGATGTCTATCCTTTCCTGATCGTGATGGACAGATACGAAGCTGTGGTAGGAGGGAGGCACAACCTGGATATGAGTTTTAATTATCATATCTCGGTGGTTGATTCCCCTCTGCCCGTAAGATTCGGACTTGATATCAAAGGGAATATGGAGGATTATAAAATTACGCCTACATCTGCTAAATATGCCGAATTTTATCGCCCCGTATCAAGACGCACTGTGGCAAGCAGACAGATTGAACTGCGTCAACTCATCAGGGATGCATTACACAGAAATCTTGAAGAGCAAATAGAGATTGAAGATGTCAATGAAACAAATGAGAATGAGAATGATGAATAGATTTTCTTCCCGGCGTTAATAAAAAGTGCTGTATATATCTAAAACTGATGGTTGAAAAGTAAATAACCGTAATTTGGTTACTCCATGTTGCTGATCATCAAAAGATATCCGTTTTGCAGATTTTTTTATCCATCCCCCAAATCCAAATTCTTAAACTTATTGAGGATTAATATGTTAATCTTACGTGATCAATCAAAATTATTTACATTCTCAATGATGAGTCCACTCCGAAAACTTGTTTTCGGCAAATCTGTGTTCATTTTATTTTTTTAAACACATTGATTATCAGGATTTAGCATCTGTGTAAATCTGTGTAATCTGTGGATAATTTACTTTTCAGAGTGGACTCAATGATTGATATAATAAACTTTTGCAATCATGTGCAATAAAAACCAATGCACCAGCAATAGAAATTTTACGAATTTAAATTAGTTTAATCATGAAAAAGACAAGAGATTCAGTATTGGCAGGTTTGTTTTTTGGTGTGATCATGGGTTTGTTTTTTCTTATCTTATTTGATCTTCAGTCTGCTGTAGTAACAGGACTGGTAGCGGGTATAGGTTTTGGATTGGGGATATGGTTCTTTCTGACTTCCAAAAAAATTAAAAAACAAACAGAGCTTAAACTGGAGGAAGGAGAAGAAGTATTATTTTCAGGCAGGGCGAATCATATTTACAAGGGAGAAGCACTGGGGGGTATGCTATACCTTCTGAAAGACCGATTACAGTTTAAAGCTCATAACTTTAATGTTCAAAATCAGACCGTGGCCATTGCTCTGAGTGAAATCAAAGAAATTGAGTATTACAATACCCTGGGCATCATCCCCAACGGATTGAAAATACGGATGCCCGCTGGAGAAACAGCAAAGTTTGTGGTGAACAACCGAAAGCAATGGAAAGAACAAATAGAAGAGGTGGGGAATAAAGAAGTATAGCGTTTAGCGTTCAGCGTTTTATCCCTGACCACCTTGGTGGACATTTGTGGGTTTTAGATAAAAAAATGACAAAAAATTCCTGATGCAGTTTTGTTAAAAAACACTTATCTGTGAG
>CAZPVB010000081.1:0-15817 GCA_964589855.1 uncultured Bacteroidales bacterium | reverse complement strand
TTTTTGCCATATCACGACTTATAATCATCCGCGTGTGTGTCAAAAACTTTGTCATGGCTCGGTTCATCTGTTTATAATTTTTTTCTCTTTGATATTGAGTGGTTTGCGTTTTTTTGTAAGTTGCCCTTTCAGGGCGCCGGAGGGCATCGGTTGCAATTACCCAGGGCGTTGCCACTGGGTTGAATTGATTTGCCCTTATCAGGGCGATTCACTTCCAGCACCAATAATCATCCGCGTGTGTGACAATATTATTGTCATAACTCGGTTCATAAAATCATAAACGAATGAAGAAAAAGAAACACCTGTTCAGATTTTTTTTAAAAGTTTTCCTGATACTGATTTCATCAATTGCACTACTGATTATTGTAAGCAATATGGTAATTGTATTGCATACGCGTAACTTTCTTTTCGAACAGGTATCAGATATTCCCAGACATAAAGCAGGAATAGTTTTGGGAACAAGCAGAAATCTTAAAAGCGGGCATCCCAATACCTATTTTTATCACCGGATGAGCGCAGCAGCAGAACTATATCATTCGGGCAACATAGATTTTCTGATATTGAGTGGAGACAATCGTACGATATATTATAATGAACCCGAGCAAATGCGTCGCGAATTAGTAAAATACAATATTTCCGATACGGTTTTATATCTTGATTATGCGGGGCTGCGCACACTGGATTCTATGATCAGGAGCAAAGAAATATTCGGACAAGACAGCATTGTGGTTATCTCTCAAAAATTTCACAATCAGAGAGCTGTGTTTGTAGCGCGTGTTAATGGAATAAAAGCCATCGGTTTTAATGCCACCGATGTATCTCCCGGCCAGGGGATCAGGGTGCAGGTAAGAGAAATTTTTGCTCGTGTGAAGGTTTTTCTGGATATCATATCCGGGAAAAAACCCCGCCATCTGGGAGAGAAGATCAACATTGGAAAAACCCGGTCAGGCATTTCCGATTAGTTTATCTACTGTACTTTTAAATGCATTCATATTCAGTGGTTTTGTGAGATACTCATCCAAACCCATATTCATGTATTTTTCGCGGTCTCCTTCAAAAGCATTGGCACTCAATCCCACAATCGGGGGCAGTTGGGAGTGTTTCTTTTTCAATTCTTTTGTAGCGGTGATGCCATCCATCACCGGCATTTTAATATCCATCAGAATAAGATCGTAAGCACCGGATTCGAATTTACGAATGGCTTCTTTTCCATTTACGGCCAAATGAACTTTGTGGCCGCTGTGCTCCAGCATAAGTTTGATAACTTTCTGGTTTACAATCTTATCATCCACCAGCAATATATTCAACTGCCTTTTACTCCCGCTGGTTTCTTTCTGGTATGTTTTTTGACTGTCAGAATCTGCCTTTTTTGGATCAACAATCTTGGCCGTAAAGGTGAACGAAAATTTGTTTACTTTATCTCCGAGGGTATCCATAGTAAGCTCCCCACCGAGTATCTGCACATACTCTTTACTTATTGCCATTCCCAAACCTGTACCCTCAAAATCCTCCAGGTCATCAGTATCTCTGAATGCACCCGCCTTGTAAGGGTTCAGCATTTCACTGGTAAGATCATCCTGAATAGCACTTCCGGTATTTTCCAGAGAAATTTTTATCAGTATACCATTATCTGCCAATGATTTTACAATTTCGGTTCTGATGACAATTTTCTTCCGGATAGAAAATTTCACAATCACACCAAGTAAATGTTGAAGAACCTGGGTAATACGAAATTTGTCAGCAGCGATTTGATCAGGGAAGTTTTCAGGTATATCTGTTTTTAGCAGGAGAGATTTTTGCCGGGTTACATCAAATACACTTTTCACATGGTTTAAAAGGTCACGAATGTTAAACTGAACGGATCTGGAAATAATTTTCCCTGCCTCTATTTTGGCGTAATCAAGAATCTCATCTATGGATTGCTTTAAATCCATTCCAGACATTTTTAAGGTGTGCAAAAGATCTTTTTGTTTAACAGAAAGTTCTGTACTCTCCAGAACATCTGTTACCCCCAGGATACCGGTGAGAGGGGTACGGACCTGGTGGCTCATATTTGCCAAAAACTTCTTTTTGAATTCAAGCGATTGGTTTGCGATTGCCAGTTCACGCGTTAATTCTTCTGATTGCTTTTCGGCAGTTGCATCCATAACAAACCCATCCCAAATTATTGCAGTACCTTGTCGTCTGGGATTGAAATATGCTTTTAAATACTTTCTTTCATCTTTTTCGTTTGTGATCCAGAAATCATATTTCCAGTTTGATAAATCTTCTGCTGATCGATGAATAGTTGATAACAAGGATTTTTGATCCTGTGGGTCAATAAAGGAAAAAATGTCTTTCGTTCTCATGAATTCATCAGAAGATATTCCAAAAATCTTTTTGCAATAAGAACTTCCATACAGTTTTCTAAATTTGCCTGAATCCTCCATCATAAACTGATAGATCATGCCAGGAATATTATCGGATATCTGATGATATCGCTGTTCGCTTTCGCGTAATTTCTTTTCCGCAACCACCCTTGATGTTATATCGGTAGCTGTAAAATTTGAACCCTTTGAAAAATCAGAGGAATCGAGATAAGAAGAACTCAATAAAACATGGATGTTTCGTCCATTTTTATGACGCCAAATGGTTTCAATGGTACCGACCCCGCTTACATCCATTTGTTTGTATTTTTCAGTCCCCACTCTTTCAAATTCCTCCTGCGATGGATACAAAATTCTTGCACTTTTACCAAGAATCTCATCAGGTTGATAACCTGTTATGCGACTAAATGAAGCATTAACTTCCACCAAAACCCTGTTTTTGACTACACCAATAGCGGCAGGTGAAGAGCGAAATATACTTTCCAGACGTGCCTGACTCATCATCAGATTTTTACGGATCAACCCTCTTTGAAAATTGCCCAGCACTACCGAGATCTTCTCTGCAAGGCGCAGTCCAAAATCTTCATCGAACCGATCCCAGTTTCTGAAGTTTTGGGTATCCTCTAAACACAAAATACCATGCAAAACACCCTCTTTTTTTATTCCAACATACATGAGCGACTTTACCGGCCGCGGATGTACAAAAGGCAAAACCAGATTTGAAAAATCTCCTTTTTCCTGAAGATTTTTTACACTTATGCAGGAATGATCTTTCAGGTATGAAAATACTGAGAGGTACTGAATTTTTCTCAAAAGATCACCTGTTTTCCGTGCATCTGTTTTCGAATCATATGAATCAAAGCATCGTAACTGGTTTTCTCCTTCATCAAGAAACCAAACACTTGCATGGTCTATTTTCATAGCAGATGAAGTTACCCGTATCAATTCCCTGATAAATTCATAAATTTTCCCCTCAACATAACTGGGAGACAATGACAATTGATTGAGTGCAGAAAAACAGGCATTGCTTTTTTTTGATATACGAGTTGATTTTTCAGTCAGTTCAGTACCCTTAAAGAAAACAATCAGGTTTTTGTTATTGGGTTTATAAGCATGTAAATCAAATTTCTTCTCCTGACAAGTGCAAATATTTTTAACAACAACACCCTTTTTGGCTGATGCAGACCGGGCGACTTCTTTAAGTTTCTTTTCAACATTTTGATAAGGATGTTTAAATAATTCCGGCAGATATTTTATTTTAGACAGGTCAATTGAATGTTCGCTATTATTATCAAAGCTTCCATCAATTACCTCAAGATTTTCCACACCTCCTTTGTCGTCTTTAACTATTTTTAAAAACAGACTAAAAAAGTCAAACAAAAAAATATGATGATGATCAATTAATTCATTTTCCATATGTTTTCCTCCCTCATGTTGTTCTGTGTGCATTTTGCATAAATGCAACGTAAATAAAAAAATAATTACCTATTTTAAAACCGTGGGGTTTTGCGGTTGTATAAACAATGTGGTTTTTGGTGGATGGATATAATCTTCTATACTCAAAAAATCAAATCAACAAACTATATATATAATTGATTTTAAGAACCATATATTTTGTATTTACCCAGTAAATATAATCATTTTTTATCAGAAAAACACCTTTCCCGTAATATTTTCTAAATTTAATTAAGGAATTACCCTTTTACTATCATTTTTATCTAATTATATTTCAATGAGTTACAAAACAAAAAAACGAGTTATACTCCTAATATACTGTCAATTATACGACTATTGCGGTTTTTACCTGTTTTTTTTGTAAGGTCCGGGGGTTAAATAAACTGGAATTTGAAGCAGATTCCTGATAACGGCTGAGGCCGCCACCGAACCAAAAATGGTGGGCATGTAGCTAATTGTACCAACGGTAGTTTTTTTATTGGGTTCGTTATCAAGATATAATATTGAATCCCCGTGAACCAACTCGGAAGAAAAAACAGTTTCAAACCCGGTCTTCACTCCCATATTCTTTAGTCTTTTGCGAAGTAGTCTGGCAAGATTACAATTATAGGTTTGCGATATATCTGCTATAAAAACCCTTGAGGGGTCTGTTTTACCACCAGCCCCCATGCTACTGACCAGGGGAAATCCTTTTTGAAGTGTGTGGTAGATGAGAAATATCTTGGGTGTAAGTGTATCAATAGCATCCACAACATAATCAAAAGATTGCTGCAGGATATCCTGGATCTTTTCATCAACAAGAAACAAATCTTTACATGTAATTTCGAGTTGAGGATTAATATCCAACAAGCGATCCTTCATGAGTTGGGTTTTCCTCTTTCCGATGGTACTGTTTAAGGCAATGATTTGTCTGTTAAGATTAGTATCGTGTATGATATCGTTATCTATGAGGGTCATTTTCCCCACACCGGCACGGCAAAGCATTTCGGCAGTCACAGCACCTACCCCACCAAGACCACAAACCAAAACATTGGCCGACTGTAGCTTATTAACGTTATCTGTTCCTATTAATAGTTTTGTTCTTTGTTGCCAATTGATATCCATCAACATTTCAAATTTTAAAAACGTCACCAAAAAGTTTTGTGAAATTTTCTTTCATACTCTTTTTCAGATCAACAACAGAAACATCTTTCAAATTAGAGATTTTTTCATACATTTCATCAATTTGTATGTCCTCATCATCGGTCTCGATCAAAAAATCAGATAAAGAAATTTCCTGAAGGGCAGCGGTAGTTTTTGAATTCCCCCGAAGGATTTGATGACCGAAAGACACCACACATCCATGCTCGGTTAAATGTTCTGCCATTTGCACACTGCTGCTAAAACCATGAATTATCCAGGGTTGAGTGGGATTGATCTCCTTACGAAGATGCAGGATCTCATCATAGGCTTTTACACAATGCACCACAATAGGTTTAGATACATATTCCGAGATTTTAATCTGTTTTAGAAAAACAGAACGTTGTTCATCAAGGGGCAGATTGGCGTATTTATCAAGTCCGCATTCGCCTATTGCCAGAACTTTCCTGTAGGGGGCTACTTTTGAAATTTGATCAAGATGAGTTTCATTTTCCTGTTCTGTTCCCTGATGCCAGGGATGTAATCCCACCGAAAAAAAAGTATTTTTATAAAGTTCCCATTTATCAAAAGAATTCACATCATGAGCGAAAACATTGTGTATACATATTCGATCATGATCATCCTGACAAATTTTATGTGTATGAAAATCAATAAACTTATAATGAACAAAAGACATATTGCAATGTATCAAAAATCAGAGAATAGAATGATATTTTTGTTATGTTAAACTCCATTAAACCAACTATTGTTTGTAATTTTGTTTTCAAACGCTAAAATCAACACTTATGAGGTTATTATTGGTTTCTGCCACTACTCTTGAGATTAAACCTTTACTGAAGCATCTGAGTTTCGACAGACGCTTGAATGCCCAGATCAACCGATACAAATTTAAGCATATTACCCTTGATGTTCTTACCACAGGCATTGGTATGGTGCCTACTGCCTACATGATGGGCAAAACATTAGGATCGAATGAATATGATGCGGCATTTAATCTGGGCATAGCCGGCAGTTTTGACCGTTCGCTCAAACCAGGAGAAGTAGTACACATTACACACGACCAGTTTCCCGAATTGGGTGCCGATCAGGGAGAATATTTTTTGTCGCTGGTTGATCTGAAACTGCTCGAAGAAGATTATTTTCCTTACCGCGACGGGCAACTGATCAATGAATTGCCGATCAAGAGTCGCACCATCAACGGATTAAAAACAGTTCGCGGAATAACCGTCAACAGGGTGCATACGACCAATAAAAGTATCCAAAAGATCAAAGAGCGTTGCAATCCATCTACCGAAAGCATGGAGGGAGCTGCATTTTTTTACTCCTGCTTTTCAGAAAACCTGCCTTGTGCACAAATACGCGCCATTTCCAATTATGTAGAACATAGAACCGAAGACCGGTGGTATATACCCAAAGCCATTGAAAATCTAAATAAAGTTATCCTTTCTGTGTTGCATGAATGAGATCATCCGGAAAAAGTAATTGTGAAGGAATCGCAGCGAAACGGATCTCGAAACGGTCAATTATTATGATAATACACAAATTGAAAAACCCGGTCTGCCAATTTTCTTATAAACCTAAAATTGACAAACCTTGCTGAAAAATTGTTTTATTATAAACTGATGAATAAAGAGCAATGCCGCGGAGAAAAACAACAAAAGCATATTCGTAATTAAAATAAATAAACAGACCAAATAAGTTTCCTAAAGTTAACATTAAAAATAAATTTTATGATCGTCGTAACGGGGGCAGCAGGTTTTATCGGTAGTTGTCTGGTAAACAAACTCAACAACAAAGGTTTCAAAGATATAATAGTGGTAGATGATTTTACCAGCAAAACCAAAAATCGTAACATTCAGAATAAAGCCTTCAGGCAGAAAGTAGACAGAGAAATATTTTTTGAGTGGTTGATTGAAAATCACAAAAAAGTGAATTTTATTTTTCACCTGGGCGCCCGAACCGATACCACAGAATTCAACAAAAGTATTTTTGATAAACTAAATTTGAATTATTCAAAAAAGTTGTGGCAGTATTGTGTCCGGTATGACCTTCCGCTGATGTATGCCTCATCTGCAGCAACTTATGGAAATGGTGAGCATGGTTATGATGACAATGACGAGATCATACCAAAACTAAGACCTCTTAACCCTTACGGAGAAAGTAAAAATGAATTTGACAAATGGGCGCTGGCGCAAGCAGAAAAGCCATACTACTGGGCAGGATTGAAGTTTTTTAATGTATACGGACCCAATGAATACCATAAAGGACGAATGGCATCAGTGGTATTACATGCCTACCAACAGATACTAAAAACCGGAAAAATGAAACTTTTCAAATCACACAAAGCAGCATATAAAGACGGAGAACAGTTGAGAGATTTTATTTACGTGAAAGACGTAGTAAAAGTTTGTTTTTTTCTGATGTTGAGAAAGAAAGACGCTGGCATTTATAATTTGGGAACCGGTAAAGCGCGTACCTTTCTTGACCTGGCAACCACTACTTTTACTGCCATGGATAAGAAACCTGACATTGAATTTATTGACACCCCGGAAGACATTCGTGAAAAATATCAGTATTTTACAGAAGCAAGCATGCAAAAACTGAAGAGCATTGGGTATGAAAAACCTTTTTTCACGTTGGAGGAAGGAATTCATGATTACGTAAAATCATACCTTACTTCGGGAATGTATTACTGATAATTCTACCGGTTCAATGCGCTCAGCTGAAGGCAGAGCAACACTCCCTGCGGTTTTTCTGTTTCAATAAGCGTTAATTCAGTTCCCTGAGATCCGCTGATTCCCGAAAATCATGTTGATTAAAGATTGTTTTATTCCTTTGGTTTGCCAACCTGTAACCTAATTATTGCTTGCAAGAATACGCCAATTGCTGCGTTATGCTCGCCTTCAAAACAGTCATTTACAAAAAGTAAACTCCTTAGATTCAAAAACTTCGAAAGCCTTGTCTTTGACGATTTCTTATCAAAGACACAAAAAATAAGTGTTTTCTTGCTGGCACTAATTACGGGAATAGCCGCATCGTGAAAACTACACTAATATTTAATTTGCAGAAAGATCAGGAAGGCAATACCAATTATCAAAAAAAAGATCAATCCGATAATAATCTTCTGGCTGCGTCGGAGCAGGCGGTTCTCATTCTGAATATGCTTTTCGAAGATGATGCGACGTATAATGTTTTTGGCCCGCTCCATAGCGGATTCTGATTTCACCACATAATCATAAGCGCCCTCTTTGATGGTTTGTGTGGCAACCTCGAGGTTATCAATAGCGGTAAGAAAAACCACCTCTGTTAAAGGATGATTTCTCTTGATAACCCTCAACACATCCATACCATCCTTTTTGTTATCCCCCAAACGGTAATCCAGCAATACAATATCGGGTTTCAGGTGCATGTTCTGCAGGCAATCCTCTCCGCTGTAAAAGACTTTAATATTCAGATAATTCTTTTTCTCCAGTGCATGCCTGATCACCTTGGCATAGGAAAAATCATCCTCTACAATAAAAATCAAAGTATAATCAGGTTTTGCCATAATTATTTCAATAAGCGGATTTTTATTATTTCAGCCTCTGAGTTAAAAGGCCTCAATGCTTTTCAAAAAAACGAATTTAATGTATTTTTTTTATTTTTATCATTGTTTTGGGTTAAAATCCGGTAATGTACCCTTCCATTCAAAAAAGTGAGGTTACAGATTCAAACTTTAAGAAATAACATTACTTTCATTTTACGCTACAACAATGTAAATTTATACGAAAACTGGATCCTTTGTTTGTTTTTTTGCCAAAGACACAATAATTTTCAGTTATACGCATTTTTTTGTCATAAGTTTTCTTTTGCTATCTTTTTAAAAGAATAACATCCTTCGATCAGATATTTATCGGCAGTTTCATAAACAAAAGTTCAAAAATAAATATTGATTATACCAACAGAACAATTCAAACAATCTTATTTATTAACATAACATATAAAATCGATTATGGATATAACGATCAGTAAGTTGCTGGAAAAAATATCATCGGGAGCAGGAATATCAACAGACAGCCGCAACATCCAAAAAAATGACATTTTTTTTGCCCTTAAGGGAGAAAATTTTGATGGTAACCGCTTTGCTTTTCAATGCTTAGAGAAAGGAGCGATTGCAGCAGTAGTAGATGATGAAACCATTGAGGCAGACGAAAATATTATACAGGTGGCTGATGTTTTGGAAACGCTTCAACAGCTAGCCATAGAATACCGAAAGAGGCTAACCATACCTGTAATAGGCATTACCGGTTCCAACGGAAAAACCACCACCAAAGAACTGATGGCACTTATATTATCAGAGAAATATAATACTTTTTTCACTCGGGGAAATCTGAACAATCATATCGGTGTGCCACTGAGCATACTCAGCATCAAACCAGGACACGAGATTGCCATTATAGAAATGGGGGCAAATCATGTAGGAGAAATAAAAATGCTGTCAGAAATAGCGCAACCCAGCCATGGGCTGATCACCAATATAGGGAAAGCACACATAGAGGGTTTTGGATCTGTTGAAAACATTCTTATCGGAAAAACAGAGTTGTACAGATACCTGCAAAGTACAGGCGGATTAATTTTTATCAATCCATCACACACCAAACTTAAAGGCAAACTAGGTGACTATCCCAACTTTTTTACTTACGGAACCAACTCTGATGTGGGCTGCAGAGGAGAATTGCAGGAATCCAAACCTTTTTTAAAGCTGAGTATTGCCCATCAGCACGCAACAAAAGAGGAAATACAAACGATTGTAAGCACCCATCTTGTGGGCAGTTATAACCTTGAGAATATTTTGGCGGCAGCAGCAGTAGGTATAAAAATGGGAGTATCCCTGGATCAGATAAAACAGGGCATAGAAAAATACAACCCCGAAAACAACCGGTCGCAATTGAAGCAAACCCAAAAGAATCAGATTATTATGGATGCATACAACGCCAACCCAACCAGCATGGCACTAGCTCTTAACAGTTTTACAGATATGGACGCACCCCATAAAACTTTAATTTTGGGCGATATGCTCGAAATGGGATCAGAGGCAGAAAAAGAACATCAACAAATTATTGACTTAACCCTGCAACAAAAATACGATCTGGTTATCCTGGTGGGAGAAGAATTCGGGAAAGTGAAACCACATGCAACAAATTATTTTGCCTTCTCTGATGTGGAAAAAGCAGCAGAATGGTTAAAAAACAACCCTGTTGAAAACAAAACCATACTCATGAAAGGATCCAGGGGAATTCAACTGGAAAAGACAGCGCAATATCTTTAAATATTTTATCTGTTTATAATTTGATTAAACAGGTCAGATGGAGCTCGCCAAAATAATGTTTTGTATTTTTGTTATGTCACAAAATCTAATCATCCGCGTGTGTGTCATTAGTATTGTCATGGCCCGGTTCATATCAACAACACTTTAAATAGCATTAATTTAAAGGATTGTGAACCGGAAAAAACATTATTTTTGCCCTTTGTTAGATTATCAAAACTCAATTGAAAGTGTTATTTAAATAAAGCAGAAAAACTGCTTATTTCCATTCATTTAATTTCAGCAGGTTTAGTGACTATGAGGTTCACTAAATCTTTGAACCAAAATCAACAATATGAGAAACAGCATTTCCATTCTGAAAACTGTTGTCATGACGTTTAGCATGTTCACACTGTTCATTTTTTCAGTGAAAGCGCAAACCGATACAACTGAAGTCATAAAATTGATGCAAGAGGGAATTAAAAAGGTAAGCAATAACGAATTAAACAGAGCCATTTATCTTTTTGATCAGGGAAGGGAAAAGCTTTTTAAAATTGCCATATCTATTGATGAAAGGAACGAAAACATCATAGAATCAAACAAGATTACCCGTGAGGCGGAAAGACTCATCAGACAGGAAAACCTGGAAGGTGCACTTGACTTGCTCAACCAGGCCATAGAACTGAATGATCAGAATGTTGAAGCATACAAATTCAGGGGATCAATCAGACTAATACTCGAACAACAAAAACCTCGCAAAAAAGACCGTGACTATATAAAACTGATCAATGACTATACGAATGCCATCAGCATCGTAAACAAAAACATCGATAGTACAGACAGAAGAAGTCAGGAAAGGCATGAATTCGAAAAGGAAAAGGCAAAAATCCTCATCAACAGAGCCTATGTAAAGATGCAATCGAATCGCACGCCCGGTTTTTATTCTGCTATAGACGACTACAATGAAGCCACCCAACTCGATAGCGAAAACTGGGACGCCTATCTGGGAAGGGCCGTTGCTTACAACAAACTTCGCGAATACAGAAGAGAGGTAAATGACTACCTGAAAGCAATAGAACTGATGCAAAAATACGATTACTTCCTTACAGATGAGGAATGGTCGAATCTATACCTGAATGTTGCCAATGCCTATGCCAACCTCAGAGACAAAAGAAATGCCTTTGACTATGCTGTAAAATCTTATAACCTGGGCAACCTGGAAGCTGAAAAACTGATGGAAAAAAACCGCCCCTGAAAAACCAGCAGATCAAACGAACCTTTTTATATCATTACCTAACTATAACCAACAAACAAAAGAGATTATGGAACTGGACAAACAAATCCTTGACAAAGCAAAGTATTGGTTGGGAAGAAGCTTTGATGAAGAAACCCGCCAGCAGGTAGAGCATCTCATTGAAAATGATCCCAAAGAGTTAAATGAATCTTTTTACCGCGACCTGGAGTTTGGAACAGGGGGACTGAGAGGCATTATGGGTGTTGGAACCAATAGAATGAACAAGTATACTGTAGGAATGGCAACCCAGGGATTGGCCAATTATGTAAAAAAAAGTTTTCACGACAAACCCCTAAAAGCAGCCATTGCCTACGACTGTAGAAACAACAGTGCATATTTTGCACAAATAACCGCCGAAATACTCTCTGCAAATGGTTTCGAAGTGTATTTATCAGATACACTAAAACCCACACCCTACCTGTCTTTTGCCATCAGGCATCATCAGTGCCATACCGGTATCGTGATCACGGCTTCTCATAATCCAAAAGAATACAATGGATATAAAGTTTACTGGAACGATGGAGGACAGTTAGTAGCTCCCCACGATAAGAATGTGATCGGTGAAGTGCAAAAGATCAACGATGTAACGGATATCAATTTTGAAAAGAATTCGGATCTGATCAAAATATTGGGAAAAGAAACCGACCAGGCTTACCTGCAACAAGTTGTAAAGCAATCTATTTCGCCGGAGATCATTGAAAAGCAAAAAAACCTGAAGATCGTTTTTACACCCATACATGGAACGGGAGTAAAATTTGTACCCGACGCACTGCGTGCATATGGATTTGAAACCATTTACAATGTTCCGGAGCAGGATGTGGTTGATGGTAATTTTCCCACAGTGCACTCCCCTAACCCGGAGGAACCCGCTGCCCTGAAGATGGCACTTGAAAAAGCACAGCAAACAGATGCAGACCTTGTGATGGCAACCGACCCGGACAGCGACAGGGTAGGCATTGCCGTAAAAAATCAACAAAATAAATTTGTACTACTAAATGGTAACCAAACCGCCTCCCTGATCATTTATTACCTGCTTAGTCAATGGAAAGAAAAAGGCCTGTTGCAAGGGAAAGAATATATTGTAAAAACAATTGTTACCTCAGAATTACTAAAAGATATTGCTCAAAGATTTAATACCGATTGTTATGACGTGCTTACCGGATTTAAGTTTATCGGCGAAAAGATCAGGTTGCTGGAGGGTAAAAAACAATTTATCGGTGGCGGTGAAGAAAGCTATGGATATCTGATCGGCGACTATGCCCGCGATAAAGATGCAGTTGTATCGAGTTGTATCATTGCTGAAACCATGGCATGGGCAAAAGAAAACGGAAAAACCCTTTATCAGATGTTGCAGGACCTGTATGTTGAATTTGGTTTTTACAAAGAAAAACTCATTTCCGTTACCAAAAAAGGAAAAGAAGGAATGGAGGAAATCCAGAAAATGATGGATGACTTCAGAGAACAACCTCCGGTTTCCTTGGGTGGCAATAAAATTTCTGTCATTAAGGACTACCTTTCCAGTAAGCAAAAGGATGTAAAAACCGGAAAAGAAACAAATATTGATTTACCACAATCCAATGTGCTTCAGTTTTTCACAGAGGAGGGCAGTAAAATTACTGTACGCCCCAGTGGCACAGAACCAAAAATCAAGTTTTATTTTGGCATTAAAGGAGAGATAAAAACCCGGGATGAATTTGAGGAGGTAAATTCCAAACTCGAAACGCATATTCAGAAAATCGTTACAGATCTGGGATTGTAATTTGATTAATTCGGTCAGATGCCTGCCCCGTTCTTTTCTTACCGGGGAGTTCGCCGGCAATACGCTTTTATATTTCCCATGCTGCGAATTATAATCACCCACGTGTGTGCTAATGTTATTGCCATACTTCGGTTTATCCAACTATCAGGCCATTGAAAGCGGGATTGTTTCAGCAAAACAATCCTGCTTTTTATTTTTTCACTCTGTTGAATTTAAGTCCTTTGAGCACCCAGAAGGGGAGAGATTTTAAGGGATCTCTGTTTTTGAGGTTGATATACCAACCAATCTTTTTCATGACCGGAACTTTATGTGTTTCAACAAATTCCACGGGGGTTCCGTCAGGATCAGAAACATAGGCAAAATGCCCGGCTGCTTCACCCATATCAAAACTGTTGCTGCTGTCAACAGTAAAAGGAAAACCTGCTTTTTCACATTCCTCTTTCAGCAAATCCATTCCATTGATATCAAAGCAAATATGAATAAAACCCATGTCACCCCAGATACGATCTTTATAAATCGGTTTGGGTTTTCTGTCGAGGGTTTGAACCAATTCAATTTCTGTAGGTCCAAATAGCTTACTAAAAGCACCCTTTCTATCTTGTGAGTGTTGAAGCAATACTCTCCTTACTTGTTGCCCGCCTCCGGGCAATGTTTTAAAATCATGAAATGCATCCGACTGATCGTACACTATTTTATCATAACCCAGAACATCACGATATAGTCTCAGAGAATTTTCCATGTTGGAAACACCAATGATTGCACCGAAAGTTCCACCACTGGGGACCTTTGATTTTTCATAAACAGAAACATCCTCCACCATCTGAAAAATATTGCCAAATGGATCTCTGAACATAAAATGTGAAACATTGGCGGGGTTTTTTTCAACATCCGAAAGCAAATTTACTTTCTTAGATTTCAGATATTCAAAAGCCAGTGCTGTATCGTGGGTTTTTAATTTGCAAATGTAAATGCCTGTATCGCCCAGTTGCACATCAAAAACAGGATCCATCGCCTGGTGTCCGGTATGTTGCCACACCTCAAATCCACCACCCCCATGCATATTTAAAGCCAATATGGCATGTCTTTCGCGAGGTTTATTATCAGTGTAATGAAGCATCAGTTCCGCTGTGGCTTTCTCTTCAAATATCCTGATGTCCATTCCTAAAACATTTCTATACCATTCAAAAGCCTCATGCACATTTCTAACGCCAATGCCAATTTGTTGTATGCCTGTGATATTTTTCTTCATTGATATGTAATTATTTTATTTGCCAGATTTAAAATCAACAACCAGATTAAAAATAAACTTCAAGTATAAAAAAAATTCTGTTGAAGTTCAATGGGTAAATTAAGATGATCTCGTAATTTGACTGTTAATCTTTGTATGAATTCGTCTGTTACTATGTTATTTTCACTTTTTTGATTCGGTCTTTTACCTGATGTAAACTTGCTGAAGTTCATCTGTTTATAATTTGATTAAATAGGTCAGATGCCTGCCCTGTTCTTTTCTTACAGGGGAGTTCGCCAAAACTTCGGTTTTTTATTTTTGTCCATGCTGCGAAATCTAATCATCCGCGTGTGTGTCACTACTATTGCCATGGCTCGGTTCATCCCGTTATAATAATGAGGCGAAAGTTTTGTCTTTGATGTTTTCTTATCAAAGATAACAGAATGATGGTTTTCTTACAGGCATTATTAAATATGGTTAACATTTTAACATAAATCTCATGTAGTACTGATTTTTCCTGCAATTTTGTAAAACAACCATGGTAAAAACCTCCTGATGTGCACCATCCATATTTCTTTTCCTCCTATGAGCACCTCGGGTTTTCGTTTTTCAATGGCTTTTATATATTTTTCAGCGCACTTTTCAGCACTTATACCGTTGGCCTGCCCCGGGTCTAATTTTCCGTGTTTCTTTCCTGAAGCATCCAGCGCATTGAGTGAAATATCGGTTTTGACCCTTCCGGGCATGGCAATGGTCACAAAAATATTATCGCGGAAGTGTTCCAGGTGCAATGTTTCAAAAAAACCATGCATAGCATGCTTGGAAGCGCTGTATGCAGAACGTAGCGGAAAACCAAATTTACCGGTAATACTGCTGGTTACGGCCAGATGCCCATATCCCTGCTCCAGAAAAAGAGGGAGGATGTGCTGCACGATCTGCACATTGCTGAAATAATTGATTTGAAAGATCTTGCTATGGGTTTCAAAATCAGATTCATGAATCAAACCCCTTTGACTAATACCTGCATTTAAAATAACCACATCAAGCCGGTTATAAATGGCTGTTACTTTCTGCGTTAAGGGTTCAATGGAATCTGCCCGGGTGAGATCAGCTGGTACAACATGCACAGCAGAAGAGTAAACCATACACTCCTGGTTAACTTTTTCCAGTTTCTCTTTTGATGAAGAAGTAAGGATCAGACGAGATCCTCTCTTAGATAATTGAAGGGCAATTTCTCTTCCTATGCCACTGCTTGCTCCTGTTATCCAAACAACCCTGTTCTTAAAAAAAT
>CAZPVB010000080.1:0-16125 GCA_964589855.1 uncultured Bacteroidales bacterium | reverse complement strand
AAACAGATGAAAACTATATCCGGTTCAGATATGATTTAAATTCTTCTGCATCCTGAAGCGGCTTCACATTTGAAGATAGTTTTTCCAGAATACCCGGTACCTGGCAACCTGCTATGAAAATATCTTTATGGGCAAAACCCTCCGATATGGTTTTTAAATAATCGGGAATATCTTCAGCATCGAGCGCCGCTACAAAATAGGTGATCATATAATCTGCGTTCCTTATTTTTATTACTTCCAATACATCTTTGAGGGGTACGGATTGGCCCAGATAAATCACCCGGTGCCCCGCTTTTTTAATGATATAGGTATAAAACAACAATCCAAGTTCGTGTAATTCTTTTTCGGGTAAAAACAAAAGAAAAGTTTTGGCATCGGGTTTAGGAGTACTTTCCTGTCCGTCAATGGCAATGATGAGCTTCTGCCGTATCAGGTTGGTGATGAAATGTTCCTGTGCCGGATTGATAGTACCTACCTGCCATAAAATGCCCACTTTTTCTAAGAAAAGATAAATAATGTGGGTAATGGTTTTTTCAAATCCAATTTTTATGATTGAAGATCCCAGTACTTTCTCAAACTTATCTTCGTCCATTTCGATCATGGATACGATCAGGTTGTTGATGCTGCTCTCGTAATCATTGGAGTTATGAGATATCTCGAGAATTTTTTCCCGCATATCCTCGTTACTCATTTTTACTATTTCACTAATTTTTAAACCATGTTTGTTTAATGTACTGATATTTAGCAGTTTTTTCAGGTCTTCATCATTGTAGTATCTGATATTGGTATCTGTTCTGCTGGGTGTTACCACATTGTATCTTTTTTCCCAGATACGTATTGTATGCGCTTTTATGCCAGTAATTTTTTCTAAGTCATTGATAGAATAGCGAATCATTATTTTATTCGTTGATTTATTTCTGAATTGAATTGTGCTTAAACCATGGTTGATTTTGAGGTCAATTTGGTTGGTTAATTCTCAAACAACGATTATTTTAAATGGTTCATGCATTGATGGTTTTTCATGGATTTTGTTTAATGATTTGTTTTTAGATGTAAACATGCTTTGTTTTTATATTTACCGGGTTTGTTTAAAATAAAGCTTTTGTGTTTTTTGAAAGAATACATGATGTAAAGATTTGCATTTTTTCATCAAACAAAATTCAGGTTTTTTCCCTGTGTTTTCCAGATAACCTTACCAAAATCCAATTCTCTGATGATCAAACCTGTGAATACCATGCAAACAAATTTTACTGCTTATAAATTTGAATGTTGTGAAGTCTATTGGAAATAAATATGAATCCCTCAAACGAATCAGAAATCATTACGTGAAAAATATAACTTATAAATACAATAGCATATCTGAAAAAAATATCACTTTACACTGATTTAGAGGTTTTGTAATGGGATTTCATTTTTTATGCAATTGTTTTCTGTTGATTATTCGTAAATTTGTAATATGTTTTCTGCACAACAATCAGAAAAATTGTATTACATCAAATTACGAATCGTTTGCTTATGGAGCCTTTTTATTTAGAAGCAACCAAAACTACTTTTGGACTTAATTTCGATCCAGAGCAAAATCTTATAGAGTTTAGAGGAAACTCCTATCCTACAAATGCCATGGAGTTTTTTAAAAAACCCGTGGATTGGATGAGGAATTTTCTTTCATCAAAGAAAACAGAAACTGTCAAAGTAGTTTTTGATGTGCAATATTTCAACACTTCATCATCCAAGTACATTTTTAACATGCTCGAACTTTTTGATGAGTATTACAAAGCGTATGGTAATATTGATGTAGTTTGGATGTTTGATGAAGACGATGAAGACATCTTTGAAAGTTGGAAAAGTCTGATATTGCAACTTAATATTCCCTATCGCACCATCGAAGTGGACGAACAGACCTGAATACAAGCGCTGATTAAATCCCCTTTTTTTCTTTGTTCCAAAACACCTGCAATCCCCTTTTCTTAAATGATCTTACCTCATTTTTGAAAAGAAAAAGATTCGGATCAGATGTTTATTCTTTATAATGCCTGCCCTTTTCCATGTTTTCGTGTAAAAATTTTGGTTTGCTAATCATAAAAAAGACTTAAGAAAGTATTTTCGTTGGGATTCATGTTTATTTTTTGCTAAATTTGAAGGTGTCATTTTTAATGATTAATTTACATACAGTAAATGTTTAATAGTTGGAATTTTTTATATTGCTCAACCCGCAAATAATGAAAAACCAATGAGGAACCGGACAACTCACTTTTTTCCCTGCCAAAGGGTATATGCTGTATGTGAAGGTCAAAGTCTGATAGATAATTCATTATTTTTCACAACAACAAAGATTACGGTTGCATCCTTAGTGGAGGCAATCTCAAATATTTTTTCAAACAAGATATCTTAAGAAAACGTTTGCGTTGCAAATTTTTCAGATGTTAATTTAAAAAGTAATCATTATGGAAGAAAACACCTTAGAAGTTACTGAGCGTTCAGAAGTGTTTGAATTTACCAGTTTAAGGGAAATGGTAAACCAAACACTTCATCAAAATTTTGGAGAAAATACTGTTTTCAACGGTTTATCCTCCGGTTTTACCGATATTGATAAAGTAATATCGGGTTTCAAGAAAGGAGAACTGATTACAATTGGGGTAAATGCAGGTATGGGCAAAACCGCTTTTATGCTCTCCCTGGCAAATAACATTGCCATCAAAAACAAACACTCCATTGCTATTTTTTCACCCGAAAGGTCGAGTGCAAAAATTACCAATCGCTTGATTGAAAGTGAAACTGGTATGTCGCTGTCAAAACTTAAAAACGGCAAACTTAACCCCAGGGAAAAAGATCACATGATCTCTTTGGTGAGTAACATTGCCAAATCAAATGTTTACCTGGATGATACTCCTAATATCTTTGCTGATGAGTTGATGAAAAAAGCACGTCAACTCAAAATTAATCAGAATATAGAACTGATAATTATTGATTACCTTGAATTGTTGGGTGCGCATGCTTTTGAGGCAGACAGTCGTGAAGAGCAACTCAGCACAATAGTGCATCAGATAAAAGATATTGCACGCGAATTGAATATTCCGGTGGTGCTATTCTCTCAGATTCCCGGAAATTTCAACGGGTTTGGATCACCACGTCCTTCACTCAAAAATATTCCTGTTTTCCTGGCAGAGCTTTCTGATGTGGTCATGTTTGTGCATCGTACTGACTTGTTTCCAGGCACATCCAATGGCGATTCCCGTCAGGAAAATCTCGTAGATGTGATTATTGGAAAATTCCAGGAACACAACCAAGAAGTGGTAGTACCAGTAAGATTTATAGAAAGCCTGGCGAAATTTACCGACTTTTAAAATAAACATAGAATCGTTTTAAATAACGAAAAAAACCTGTTTGGCTGATTGGCTAAGCAGGTTTTTTTTTTAATTTAGACCTCTCAAATAGGATACTATTTTTGTTCTCACAATTTTTACCCATTTAATACCCTGATTTATGGCAATTATTAATGAAATAGATGAACGTAAAAACACCGTTACAGACGTGGCAAAGAAAATGCTCGTTGCTGCCCGCACTGCTCCAAAGGGTAAAGGTGCCGATAATATGGAAATGGCAATTTTGACCGATAATGACATCAGACTTCTTGCCATTGAAATGCGAAAGATCGGAGAACAAAAAGAATATGATATATTTATCAGGGATGCCGATAATATCCTTGCCAATGCAGATGCTGTTGTGCTGATTGGTACTTCCATCAAAACATTGGGGTTGAAAGTTTGTAGCTTGTGTGGGTTTGCAGACTGTGCCACCAAGGAAAAACACCCTTTGGTGCCCTGCGTTTACAATACGGGGGATCTTGGTATTGCAATAGGATCAGCGGTTGCCGTGGCCTCCGATCATCGAATCGATAACAGAATAATGCATACTGCTGGATTGGCAGCTGAGAAAATGGAAGTTTTTAGTAAATCTGTCAAAATAATTTGGGGCATTCCATTGAGCGCTACTTCCAAAAATCCCTATTTCGACAGAAAAAGTAAATAATGTCAGTTGATGGTTGATTCTGACTCCCAATTCCGGGAAGAATACAAACCTGCTCTTCTAATCCTATGATTGAGCAGGTTTGTATTTTTTGTTCAAAAAATTATTTTTACCCAAGTTTTTCTTTCAGGAATTGTCCCGTATAAGAATCTTTACAGTTTACGAGGTCTTCGGGTTT
Organism: uncultured Bacteroidales bacterium; assembly: GCA_964589855.1. GTDB lineage: Bacteria > Bacteroidota > Bacteroidia > Bacteroidales > UBA7960 > SKVR01. The sequence goes on along the minus strand of CAZPVB010000080.1, from coordinate 11,921 downwards.
CCCCTCAAAAATCAGATTACCACCTTTTTCTCCTCCTTCGGGTCCCAGATCTATGATCCAGTCTGCCGATTTGATAACATCCGGATTATGCTCTATGATTAGAATGCTGTGACCATTCTCAATCAAAGCTTCAAATGCTTTAAGCAAAACATGAATATCATGAAAATGCAAACCTGTTGTGGGTTCGTCAAATATGAACAGCGTTTTGTTTTCGCTTACTCCTTTGGTAAGAAAAGAGGCCAGTTTGATCCTTTGGGCTTCTCCACCCGACAAGGTGCTGGAAGATTGCCCGAGTTTAATATAACCCAGCCCAACATCCTGTAGGGGTTTCAATCGTGCTGCCACACGTTTGGCGGGAGCGGATTTTTCGTCGGGCGAATTGAAAAAACTGATAGCCTGGTCTACGGTTAGATCGAGAATTTGATTGATTGATTTACCATTGAATTTTATATCCAGTATCTCTTCTTTAAATCGGGTGCCGTTGCAACTTTCACAAACCAGCTTGATGTCTGCCATAAACTGCATCTCTATGCGCACCTCTCCCTCTCCTTCGCATTCGGGGCATCTTCCTCCATCAATATTGAAACTGAAAAACCCCGGACTGTAACCCCTGGCCTTTGATAAACTGTTTTGTGCAAAAAGATTTCTGATCTCGTCATATGCCTTAATATAAGTAACCGGGTTGGAGCGGGATGAGCGACCGATTGGATTCTGATCAATAAATTCAACATCGCTCAACGATCTGTAATCTCCATCAATTTTATCAAACTTACCGGTTTTTTCACCATATCCACCATACATTTTTTTAAGCGAAGGATATAGAATTCCTTTGATCAGCGATGTTTTTCCCGATCCACTCACCCCCGTTACCACTGTTATGACACCCAAAGGTATTTTCACATTAAATCCTTTCAGGTTATGTTGTCTTACACCGCGTAATTCAATGTACTCTTTCCATTTTCTTCTTTTGTCTGGTATAGGGATGTTGAGTTTCCCTGTTAAGTATTTTGCGGTAAAACTCTCCCGGGTATTCAGCAGATTTGCAAAAGTTCCCTGATAAACCACTTCGCCACCCAGCGCACCTGCCTGAGGGCCAATATCCACAATCTGATCTGCCTGGCGCATAATATCTTCATCATGTTCTACAACAATAACCGTATTTCCAAGGTCCCTCAGTTTGGTGAGCACTTTGATAAGCCGGTAGGTGTCGCGCTGATGGAGACCAATACTTGGTTCGTCGAGTATGTATAACGAACCTACCAGACTGCTTCCCAGTGAAGTGGCCAGGTTAATCCTTTGTGATTCGCCTCCTGATAAGGTAGAGGACAACCGGTTGAGGGTAAGGTATCCCAGTCCTACATCATTGAGATACTCCAGGCGGTTGCGGATCTCCTGCAATAATCGCTTGGCTACACCCATATCATGTTTATCCAGGTCGATCTTCTCGAAAAAAGAGAATAACTGATCCAAAGGCATCAATACGAGGTCTGTAATGCTTTTTTTATTTACTTTCACATAATTGGCATCTTTGCGCAAGCGCGTGCCTTTACAATCCGGACATATTGTTTTGCCCCGGTATCTGGAGAGCATTACACGGTATTGAATCTTGTAGGTATTCTCTTCCAACATTTTGAAGAAGTCATTTAATCCTCCAAAATATTCATTGCCAGTCCATAATATTTCTTTTTGTTTCTGTGTAAGATCATAAACAGGTTTGTGAATAGGAAAATCAAACTTATAAGCATTTTTAACCAATTGTTCTTTCCATTCACTCATTTTTTCACCTTTCCAGCAAACAATGGCATCTTCATATACCGATAAACTTTTGTTGGGCATTACAAGATCTTCGTCAATACCAATTACACTTCCAAATCCTTCGCATTTCCGGCAGGCGCCAAAAGGATTGTTGAAAGCAAAAAGATTTACTGAGGGCTCTTCGAAAGTAATACCATCCATCTCAAATTTATTGGAGAAATGTTGTTTTTTCTTTTTCTCGTCAATTTTGTATTCTGCAAAACATTCACCATGTCCTTCATAAAATGCTGTTTGGGCAGAATCGGCAATACGCGTTTTCTGATCTTCATCATCGCTGTCAACAATCAATCGGTCTATCACTATAAAGGGAGGTGATTGCAAAGAAAGTTTGATGTTTTGTTTGAGTACCTGCTCAATCCTTTCTGTTTTTCCCTTTAGCAGGATTCTTGAAAAACCTTGCTGAAGCAATACCCCAAGGGTTTGCGAAATATCTCTTTCTGCGCTGAGTGGGAGAGGGGCATATATCAAAACCTCGGTGCCTTCGGGCAGATCACAAATAAAGTCTACAACATCCGTGATGCTGTGCCTTTTTACAAGCTTTCCGGAAACAGGGGAATAGGTTTTACCAATACGTGCAAAAAGTAATTTCAGGTAATCATATACCTCAGTAGTTGTTCCAACTGTAGATCTGGGGTTTCTTGTATTCACTTTTTGTTCAATAGCAATGGCGGGCGAAATCCCCTTTATGTAATCTACTTCGGGCTTGTTCATACGCCCCAGAAACTGTCGGGCATACGAACTTAAGCTTTCAACATACCGGCGCTGACCCTCAGAATACAAAGTGTCAAATGCCAAAGAGGATTTTCCCGAACCTGATAGTCCTGTTATTACTACCAGTTTCTTTCGCAGCAGTGCAACATCAACCGATTTCAGATTGTGTACCTTGGCTCCTTTTATAAGAATGTAATCGCGGGGATTTAATTGATCTATTGATTCTATGTGGTCCATTATTTAACTTTCCTGGTTTTTTTTGCAAAATTACCAATAACATGGCAGACTTTTACCTTAAGGTTACTTTCTTGTCAAATGTTCAAAAATAAATCATCCCTGTCGAAAGGTGTCTTTAGGGAATTGAAGCGAAAATGTTTTTTTTTGTAAACCTTACACCTTGTGCTCTGTTTCCTGTCACACAAAAAGTATAAGATTTTTTCTTACGGGCCTCATGTGGAGAAAAGGTAAGCACCAGTCGCTGCGAAATCCCGGATAACCAAACAACAAAATTTAATTTTTTTTGAGATAAATCACACAATATGTAATTGTGGAATGTTTTTTGGTGATGTTTTGCTGCACGAGAAAAATTTAAATAGGTATTGTTGAATAAAAAAAATGATTTATATTTGTGTAAATAAATCCGGCAAAAACCCAACCCAGTTAATTGATTTATTCACCCAAAATTTTAGGAGGCGCATTATAGGATAAACTTTACTCTTGATTTAATCACAAATATGGAGGCCATTATTATGAATGACCATGCAATTAGCGATCAGGAGTTAGTTCGCCAATACATTGAGGGTGACCACTCTTCTTTAGAATCTTTAATTAAAAGACATCAGAAAAAAATCTTTTCGTATATCTTTCTTATTGTGAAAGACAAACAAGTGGCAGAAGATGTATTTCAGGATACTTTTATCAAGGTTATCAATACCTTAAAAGCTGGTGCTTACAATGAAGAGGGAAAATTCCTACCCTGGGTAATGCGGATTGCTCATAACTTAACCATTGACTTTTTCAGAAAATCAAAAAGAATGCCCGTTGTCGACAATGGGGAGGATTATGATATTTTTGAAACTTTGAGGGTTTTTGATCAAACCATCGAGGACAAAATGATTGTTGAGCAAATACACCGTGATGTGAAATCTTTGATAGATTATTTGCCGCAGGAACAAAAAGAGGTGCTCAAGATGAGACATTATGGTGATATGAGCTTTAAGGAAATTGCCGAGCAGACCAACGTAAGTATCAATACCGCTTTGGGTAGAATGAGGTACGCCCTGATCAATCTCCGCAAACTCGTTGAAGAAAAATCAATCATCCTTACGCGTTGATATTGAGAAGTTAAGAAAATTTCCTCGCAAAGGGCACTTATGGTATAAAAGTATGATTGGTGATGAACTATGATGATGCTTGAAAAGGATTTTTCGCTCAGAAAATTTAATACTTTCGGCATTGAGGCAAAGACTTCATTGTTTGCTTCGGTGGATTCTCTGGAGGTTCTTTCATCTGCTTTAAAGCAAAAAAAACACGAAGTGCCACTTCTGATCCTTGGGGGTGGAAGTAATATTTTACTTACAAGAGACTTTGAAGGACTTACAATTCAAATAAATCTTAAGGGTATTTCTGTTGTCCGGCAAAATCACAAAGAGGTCTTTGTGAAAGTAATGGCAGGAGAAAACTGGGAGGATTTTGTAGAATATTGTATTGCTCATGATTGGGGAGGTGTAGAAAATCTGACTTTAATCCCCGGAAATACCGGTACTGCTCCCATGCAAAATATTGGCGCTTATGGGGTGGAGATCAAAGATGTTTTTCACACGCTGGAAGCCGTTGAAATAAAATCGGGGGAGATATACGTTTTTTCTCATGAGCAATGCCGGTTTGGGTATCGTGATAGTTTTTTTAAAAAAGAGGGTAAAAATAAGTATATCATTCTTTCTGTCACTTTTCGACTGTCAAAAACCGATCATATGCTTAAAACGGGATATGCCGGCATAGATCAGGAACTGAAAGATTTACGCATTTTAGAACCCACCATAGCAGACATCGCCAAAATAATCAGAAAAATCAGAAGAAGTAAATTGCCCGATCCTGAAGTTACAGGCAACGCGGGAAGTTTTTTTAAAAATCCGGTAGTCGGAAATAAAAAATTATCCCAATTGAAGGGTTTAATGCCCAACATCCCGTCTTTTCCTGTTGATCAGGAGAAAGTGAAAATTCCCGCTGCATTTTTGATTGAGCAGGCCGGATGGAAAGGATTTCGAAGAGGTGATGCAGGAGTTCATCATAAGCAACCACTGGTTTTGGTGAATTATGGAATGGCAACCGGCAAAGAAATTCTCCTGCTGGCAGAGGAAATCGTTGACCATATTCACCGCAAATTCAATATCTGGCTCGAAAAAGAGGTCAATATAATTTGACTTATGCGTACGTTAATTGCGGGCTCTGCATTCAAAAAAAAAGATTAAAAATTAAACATATGTACCTTAAAGAAATTATCGCAACTATTGACCAGGTAGCACCGTTTTCACTTCAGGAAAGTTATGACAATTCAGGTATCCAATACGGAAATCCGGATAAGAAAATTCATAAAGGACTGGTGTGTGTTGATATTACAGAAAGAATTGTAGAAGAGGCGCAAAGCACAGGATGCGATCTTATTATCTCGCATCATCCATTGCTCTTTAAAGGAATGAAAAGCATTACCGGGAATCATTATACCCAACGGACACTTGTAAAAGCCATACAGCAGGATATTGCGCTTGTATCCGTACATACCAACCTTGATTTTGTTGAGGAGGGTGTCAATCAAAGATTTGCTGAAAAACTCGGACTTACAGATCTGTCTGTACTGGATCCCAAACCTGGCCTTCTGAAAAAGTTGGTTGTATTTTGTCCTGCAGATCATGCCGGTAGATTACGTGATGCTATTTTCCAGGCGGGTGCCGGATATATTGGCGATTACGACTGCTGTAGTTTTAATCTGGAGGGTAAAGGTAGTTTTAGGGCAGGTGAACAATCCAATCCTTTTGTTGGAAAAAAAGGCGAGATTCATTTTGAGGATGAAGTCAGGATAGAAACCATTTTCCCTGCTTTTATACAATCAGGTTTGATTGATGCTATGATCAGCGCTCATCCATATGAAGAAGTTGCCTACGACATTTATCCGCTCGAAAATAAACACGAAAAAACAGGAGGAGGCATGATCGGTTTTCTGAAAGATGAATTGCCTGAAGAAGTGTTTTTAGAACAGGTGAAAGAGGTTCTGCATCTCCCTGTGATCAGACACAATGGTTTATCTGGAAGAAAATTGAAGAAAATTGCCATTTGTGGAGGTAGTGGGAGTTTTTTGATGAATGTTGCCTACCGCAATGCCGCTGACGCATTTCTTACTGCCGACATTAAATTTCATGAGTTTTTCGAATACCAAAACGAGATGCTTATTGCAGATGTGGGACATTATGAAAGTGAACAATTTACGACCGAGATTTTAGTTGAAATATTAAAGGAAAAATTTGCTAACTTTGCACTCCAAATTTCAAAACACAGTACCAATCCGGTTCATTATTTTTAATTCTAAGAAAATCAGTCAAATAAATACGTATTATGGCCAAAGATAAAATTTCAGAAAGTAAAGTAACAAAACCTGCAGTTGAAGATCCTGAAATTGTAACTACCACATCGGCAATGGATAAATCTACCGATGATAGTGTGGAGTCGATTGTGAAGAAAAAGCTGGTTAGTTTGTATTCTTTGCAAATGATTGATGCGCAGGTTGATAAGATCCGAATTATCAGAGGTGAATTACCACTTGAAGTGCAGGACCTGGAAGATGAAATTCAGGGATTGGAAACGCGTGTTAATAAATATAAGCAGGATATATCTGATCTGGAAATGGAAATTTCCGGTAAACAAAATGCCATCAAAGAAAGTCAGGAACTGCTAAAGAAATATGAGGCACAGCAAATGAATGTTCGTAACAATCGCGAATATGATTCACTAAGCAAGGAAATTGAATACCAGAACCTTGAAATGCAACTTGCCGAGAAAAAAATCAGAGAGTTTCAAAATGATATCGAAAATAAACAAAACCTGGTAGATGTAGCTTTTAAAGAACTACAGGAAAGGGAAAAAGACCTGGATGTGAAGCAAAAAGAACTGGAAGATATTGTGAGAGAGACCCAAAAAGAGGAAGATGTGTTGAAGGAAAAGTCGAGACAACAGGAAAGTAAAATAGAAGAAAGATTGCTGTCTGCCTACAAAAGGATCAGAGATAATGCACGAAATGGTCTTGCTGTTGTGCCCGTTGAAAGGGATGCCTGCGGAGGTTGTTTTAACAAAATTCCTCCTCAGAGGCAGTTAGATATCCGTCTTAATAAAAAAATTATTGTTTGTGAATATTGTGGAAGAATACTTCTTGATCCTGAAATTGTGCAGGATCTTGAAATATAGTTGTTCAACAACAATTATGATTATCATAAAAAAGGCAGGTTTCCGGAAGATAACCTGCCTTTTTTATTTAGTATGAGAAAAAGATTGGGGAGATATATTTGTTTTTTTGTTCAGAATCTGAATCCTAAAGTCATCATAAATCCATTATATGTATAATCGTATTCTACCGCTTGCACAAGATCTGCAGAATATGGGAAAAAGTCTTCGGAATATTGAGTGAGGAAATAACCAAAATCTACAAAGAAATTTTTGTCGCGTATGCCGAAACCTGCACTGATAGTGCTTTTTTCGAGGTCGTTGATCCCCTCTTTGTAAGGATTGGTATGCAGTGAATACCCTGCTCTTAAAATAACAGGATTAAATCGGATCTCACCACCTGCTCTTATGTTGTGTTGCGACTGAAAACTCTCTTTTATAGTATTGTTTTCACTTGAAAACATGTAGTCACTGCTTCTTAATCGCATTTGGGTGTAGTCTGCATAATCATAATCAAAACTCAGAATACCCCGTGTGCCTAATACCAAACCCAAGCTTCCGAGCAATCTCAGTGGGGTGTTCAATTCGTAGGCATGCCTTCCCTGGGGGCTGGTTTGCTCATAATTGCCGAAACTTAAGTCAGAACTCATTTCAGTATCCCACTCATCTTCCAATTCATAAAAAGTGGGGGTATGGACGGCTGCCCCCAATCTGATCATATCATTGGCTCTGAAGATAGCACCCAGTTTAAAGTTGAACCCTGTTCCTCTTGTATCGATGGTTTCTGAGTATTCCAGCGAATTGAAAAACTCATCCGTATTTTCTGTGTCTTGTTCCGTGTAAATATATTCTTCCTGAAAACGGACAGTAGGGAAACCAAAGGTTGCACCCAGATAAAGGCGGTTGCTGTAATTGGTTCCCAGTGTAAATACTATCTCTCTCACCGATCCGCTGGTATTGGTTTCGCGTCTTTGTAAAACATTACCGTTTTCCATATCTACAAAATAATCTCCATTTAGCGTGTCAAGTAAAAAAGTTTCCCATGCCAGTCCGGTGGTAAAAGGATCGAGATTTTCCGCTGGATTAGCAGGGGTGCTTTCAAGATTTGCCCGTTGAAGGTAATCTGTCATCAGTGAACTTTCGGGATTAAAACCCTCATAAATTCTTCTGTTATTATAATTGGCGTGTCTGTTGATTCCCAAACCGATCTGGAACCCCAGCCATCCTGTTTCTTTCAGTTGGTTGGGCTCAGTGAAAGCAAATACCAGACCGATGTTCCCTACATTAAAATTGTATTTAATATCTTCTTCTGAGTTGCCATAGTAGGAGGATCCAACCTCGGCAAAGTTCAAAGAGGGGGTGATGGTAAATTCATTGGATCTGTATACGGCAATGCCTGCAGGGTTGGTGCTCAGCGATGAAAAATCTCCACCTAATGCTCCAAAGGCTCCGCCCATGCTAACAGATCTGGCGGTTCCGCCAGGTGTTAAAAAGGAATATCGCAATGCATCCATTTCATTTTGTCCCTGAGATGGTAAAGCAGAAAATATGGCAATAATGGCAATGATCAGAATCCTGTATTTCATGACTTTAAGTTTTTCTTTGGTTTTCATATTTTGGTTGCAAATTTTTGGAATGATAAGTTAGATGTCAACAAACAAAGCAAAGAGAATTTATCTTTTACCGGTAAAACCGCTCTAAAAGTTGTTTTGAAAACCCTCTTCCCGCGAAGAGAAGAGGGTGGAGGTTATATGAGGAGATTGTGAAAATTCAGTCTTAACGGTTTCTTCCGCTGCTGCCGCTTCTGGAAGAACCACTGCCGCTACTTCTGGAAGGTGATGATGACCGGCTGGGTGATGAACTTCTCACACTGCTTCCGGAACTTCTGCTGCCAGAGGAAGGACGACTGTAAGATGGAGTACTTCTGCTTGGTGTCCTTGACGGAGTATAACTTGGAGAACTTCTTTGTGGCGTTCTCTGGGGGGTTGCCTGCGGCCTGGAAGGTGTCCTTGCCGGAACAGCTCTTCTGTTATTATTCGGCGTTCTTTGCGGTGTTGCCTGCGGGCGTGTTTGTGTTGGACGTGGTGTGGCAACAGGCCGGTTAGCAGGTCTGTTCTGTTCGTTTACAGCGGGTCTCCTTTGCTGCTGATTGTTCTGATTTACCGAAGAAGGTCGCTGATCTCCCGAAGGACGACGATACTCCTGATTAGATCTGGGTTGACGCTCAACAGGAGCCGTGTAAGTACGGGGTCTTTGACCATCGCTTTCGTTGGTTCTTACCCTGCTGGTCTGTGGCGGACGCGTGTAACGCGGGGTCTGACTTCTTTCCACTCTGTTTCTCACAGGATTTTGATAATCAGAGGGAGTTCTTTGAGGGGTATATCTTGTATTAGCAGGTTGTGTTTTCGCAGATGTTTCCTGCGATACACCTTCTCTTGAGCGTACATCATTGCCCCTGGCATTTTTATCAGAACTTGCGGGTGTTGCACCTTCCCGTAAAGGAGTTGAATTACCTGCCGAACCGCTGGTTCTTGTTGCTGATGGATTGCTCTCTCTCGTTTGACGTGTAGATGTACTTTTTTGTCTGTTCTCTGTTTGCAAAGCAATCATATCACCCCTTTGTAAACGATTTTCTGAGGTTTCATAAATATCCGCAAAAGTAGATCCACTCTGATGTCTTCCTGAAGCAGGTCTTGATCCCTGAGGAGTTGTACTGCCATAGGAGCCTCTGTGCCCGTAATAATAATTGTTGGAGTCATAACTGTTGTAATGATATTCATAAAAGGGTCTGCCCCAGTACCCGGCGTTGTATCCCGACCAGAATCCGTAATTATATCCTGACCAGTAATTGCCGTATCCATAGGTATAACCAAATGGTGACCAACCCCAGGGTTGGTACCCCCAACTGTAGGGATGCCAGTTGTAATAACCGGTGTAAAATCCAGGATAATAAAAAGATGATGCTCCATAACCCATGTAAAGGCTTACCCCATAATAGTAGGGATCATAATTGTACCAATACATATTGGTAAACCAGGGGTCGTAATATCCGAAAGTTGCATAACTTCTGTGAAACCTTCTTATTCTGGAAGAATAGGCGTAATCGTAGTAGTGGTTATTGTTGATATAGGTGTTTCCATATTCGTCATAATAAACTTCACCATCAATGTAGTTTTCATTGAAATCACTTCCGGCAGGTTTGGCATTCTGCTCCGCATAGTCAACAGAATCCTCATCATCATAATATTGCTGATTGTTGGCATACTGATTATTGTTGGATTCATCATACTCTGACGCTGCTGTAGCATTATCCTGTTCGGAATTTACGACTACAGATGTAACTTCGTTGGATTGTTTTTCCTGAGCAATTGCTTTTGCTTGTTCGGGGTTGTAATAAATGTCATCATACACTTGTGCGGTATGATAACTGCCTGAGCAGGAAGCAAAAAACAATAAGGATACAGAAAAGATTTTTACCAGGGTTTTCATAATTTATCCTCTTTAATTGTTGATATAATATGTTGGTTTCAGATTTTCTTTTTGTTTACCGGCCAAAGTGTTCGCAATTATTTCTTAAATTTGCCCGATCTAAATCATTTTAAAATCAACAAATTTTATACCAACTTCTATTATTATCAGCATATGGCAAAAGATTTTTCAACCCGTGCAGAAAATTACTCCAAATGGTACAATGATATTGTACAAAAAGCAGACTTGGCCGAGAATTCGGCGGTAAGGGGTTGTATGGTGATCAAACCCTATGGGTTTGCTATTTGGGAAAAGATGCAGGCAGCGCTCGATCAAATGTTCAAGGATACCGGGCATTCCAATGCTTACTTTCCAATTTTCATACCAAAGTCATTTTTTAGCAAAGAGGCTGACCATGTAGAAGGATTTGCCAAAGAATGTGCTGTGGTAACGCATTATCGGTTAAAAAATGCAGAGGATGGCAGCGGCGTTGTAGTAGATGAAGATGCCAAACTGGAAGAAGAACTGATCATAAGGCCTACCTCTGAAACCATCATATGGGATACTTACAGAAATTGGGTTCAATCCTACAGAGACCTGCCTATTCTTGTGAATCAATGGGCCAATGTGGTACGCTGGGAAATGCGTACCCGCATGTTTCTGAGAACAGCAGAGTTCCTTTGGCAGGAAGGGCATACTGCGCATGCCACCAAACAGGAGGCACTCGACGAAACCCGCAAGATGCTTGATGTTTATGCTGATTTTGCCGAAAACTACATGGCTGTATCTGTTCTCAAAGGGGTGAAATCTGAAAATGAACGGTTTGCCGGTGCATTGGATACTTATTGCATTGAAGCGCTTATGCAGGATGGAAAGGCATTGCAGGCGGGTACTTCTCACTTCCTGGGGCAAAATTTTGCCAAAGCTTTCGATGTGAAATTTACCGGAAAAGATGGTAAACTTGACTATGTATGGGCTACTTCATGGGGGGTTTCAACTCGCCTCGTTGGGGCCCTCATTATGGCGCATTCTGACGATAATGGATTGGTGCTTCCTCCTAAACTTGCACCTTTTCAGGTAGTTATAGTCCCTATTTATAAAAATGATGAACAATACAAACTCGTGTGCCAAAAGGGAGATCTGATCTTTGATCTTTTAAAACAAAAAGGCATCAGGGTGAAATTTGATAACAGAGATACACATAAACCCGGATGGAAATTCAATGAATATGAATTTAAGGGCGTCCCTTTAAGAATTGCCATCGGCCCAAGAGATGTGGAGAATGACACAGTTGAACTGGCAAGACGCGATACACTTGAAAAGTCTGTTATTGCTATTGATCAGATTGATCAGGTGGTGAGTAATCTTTTGGTGGAGATACAACAAAATCTTTTGCAAAAGTCGAAAGACTTCCGATTGTCAAAAACTTTTTCTGCTGATACCTGGGAAGAATTCAATGAAATTCTGGATGAAAAGGGTGGTTTTATTTATGCCCA
>CAZPVB010000079.1:0-16174 GCA_964589855.1 uncultured Bacteroidales bacterium | reverse complement strand
ATGGTCGTTTTTGGAGGCACGGCGCTTGTTCCCAATATCCACCAAAATATTGACATGTTGCTGCAAAAAGCAAAAAGCAAAGGCATTATCACAGTAGTGAATACGGTTTATGATTTTATCAATGAAAAAAATGATCCTTCCAAATCCTGGCCAATGGGTCAGAAAGCAAATGCCTATCCCCTGATTGATCTTTTGATCACCGACAGAGAGGAAGCGCTGCGCCACAGTGGTTGCACTATCGCACAGGAGGCACTGGAATGGTTTGCCGGCCAGGGTGCAGGTGCTGCTATCATTACCCAGGGACCCGAAGAGGTACTGTTTTACGCCAATAGCGACCTGTTTGAGAAACAAACTTTTACGGCACTGCCTGTTTCAGCACGCGCCAAAAGGGAGGTGAAGCAGCAGGCCGAAAAACCCGTGGGTGATACCACAGGATGTGGAGATAATTTTACTGGAGGAGTGATTGCTTCCCTGGCAGATCAGATCATCACAGACCCCTCTTGCGGGAAGTTTAACCTTAAAGAGGCGGTAGCGCTGGGCATTGCTTCGGGTGGCTTTGCCTGCTTTTTCCATGGAGGCACGCTGCTGGAAGACTATCCGGGGCAAAAAGCAGAAAAATTAGATGCGTATCACAAAGATTATTTGCAGCAGGTTAGTCGCTGAAAGTCCATGCTGTAAAAAACAATTTCTGAAACGGGAGATCAACCAGACTATTTTTCTTTTGCTTTGGTTTTGCTGTGTTTTGTTTGTTCGGACTGATAGTATTTACAAACCTGTGTCAGCGGACATTCATCGCATTTGGGTTTGCGGGCAATACAAACATACCTGCCATGCAATATCAGCCAATGGTGTGCAATGGCCAGCAGATCTTCCGGAATATGCTTTACCAGTTGTTTTTCTGTTTCGAGTGGTGTTTTGGCATTGGTAGTTAGCCCAAGGCGCGCTGCCACCCTGAAAACATGAGTGTCAACAGCAAGGGCAGGTTTCTTATACACTACCGAAGCAATTACATTGGCGGTTTTTCTGCCCACACCGGGTAGTTTCTGGAGTGCATCCACTTCATCGGGCACCACCCCTCCAAACTCCGCCAACAGTGTTTTGGCCATGCCCACCAGGTTTTTGGATTTGTTATTGGGATAAGAACAACTTTTTACGTACGAAAAAACCTCTTCAATTTCTGCGTCTGCCAGACTATTGGCATCCGGAAAACGCTCAAAAAAAGGGGGGGTGATCATGTTTACCCTTTTATCTGTACATTGTGCTGAAAGTATTACCGCCACGATCAGTTCGTAAGGATTGGTATAGATAAGTTCTGTTTCGGCAACGGGTTTGTTTTTCAAAAAATATTCGAGTACAAAACGAAATCTCTCTTTTTTACTGATCCTATTGGCAGATGTTGTCATCCTGTGTTGTTTTCCGGGTGTTATTTTGTGTTGAATTTGTTTTGAACCTCATCGCTCATGTTTTGTACCTTATCTTTCAGTTTTTCTTTCATGGCCACAATCTTGAGCAAAACCTCCTGATCCTGGCTGCCGAGGATCTGGGCAGCCAAAATACCGGCATTTCGCGCACCATTAAGTGCCACAGTCGCTACGGGTACACCTGATGGCATTTGCAGAATAGACAGTACAGAGTCCCATCCATCGATGCTGTTGGAGGATTTCACCGGCACCCCAATAACCGGCAACGGTGTGAGGGATGCGATCATGCCGGGAAGATGTGCGGCGCCTCCTGCACCGGCAATGATCACAGAAAAACCATTTTTGTGTGCGTTGGAAGCAAAGTCATACATCTTTGCGGGTGTGCGGTGCGCCGAAACAATATCCAGGTGAAAGGGTAAACCCAACTCTTCGAGTACTCTAATGGCATCTTCCATTACCTTCATATCGGAAGAACTTCCCATAACGATGGCTATTTTTTTCTCCATGATGTACTATTTTATTATTTGAAGTTACTTTTTGTTGATGAACCAGGAACGTGCCCTCACGATCATCTCCGGATGCCTGATTTTTAACAAGCGGTAGTTTTATGTGATACTTTTCACCCTGATGATCTCCTTTATTGTAAGTGCTTTTTCGCGTGCTTCGTCCAGGGTGCTGCCCGTGAGGGTAACATGTCCCATTTTCCGGTAAGGGCGTGTATGCGTTTTGCCATACAGATGCATGTACGCTTCTTCCATGGACAAGAGCTGGTCTGCATTTTCATACCATACTGGGCCATCATGGCCCTCTTCACCGGTAAGGTTTACCATTACGGCAGGTCTTATCAAAGCTGTGCTACCGGGCGGAAAACCTAATATGGCGCGCAAATGTTGCTCAAACTGCGAGGTAGCGCACGATTCTATGGTAAGATGTCCGCTGTTGTGTACCCGTGGCGCACATTCGTTGATCCAAATCTCATTTTGTCTGGTTACAAACATTTCAACGGCCAATACGCCCACAATTTGTAGTTCATTGAGCAGTGCAATGGTAATTTCGCCTGCCTTTTTTAGTATCTCTTCAGAGAGATTAGCCGGGCTAAAGACATATTCCACCAAATTGGCAACCGGATGAAAAGACATTTCCACCGGAGGAAAAGCGGCAACAATACCTTGTTCGTTTCTCGATGCCACGATGGCGATCTCATGCTCAATCTCCACCAGTTCCTCGATAAGTCCCGGCACATCCGGTATGTTCTCCAGGTCTGCTTTGCTACGAATCATGCGCACGCCTCTGCCATCGTAGCCACCCACGGCTGCTTTCCATACAAAGGGAAGGTAAACGGATTTTTTTTCCATTCTCTTCAGCATTTCCTTTTTGTGTTTGAACGAAAACCAGGGAGAAGTAGGGAGTTGATGTTGGTCGTAAAATTGCTTTTGATCAGCTTTGTTTTGAATCAGCTCTACGATCTCCGGCTGCGGAAATACCTTTTTGCCTTGTTTTTGCAAGTCTTTCATTGCCCGGGTATTTACATTTTCTATTTCAATGGTGATGATCTGGCAGTCCTGACCAAATTCCATTACCGTATCATAATCGTTGAAGCTGCCCTGAATAAACTCTTTTGCGCCCACTTTGCAGGGGGCATCGGCAGAAGGGTCCAGAACTTTTGTATAGAGATCATACCGGCGTGCCACATCGAGCAGCATCTTTCCGAGTTGCCCTCCGCCCAGGATACCGATCTTTTTATCGCGGGAAGAAAAATAGTTTTGCATGATCTGTGGTTTTATCGCTGGCAAAGGTAAAAAGTTCTCAGCATACCATGATAAAAACTTCATGAATATATACCAAAAAACTTGTAACTTGCAGTAAGATTTTGATATATGTAAGTAGTCTTTGCAAGAAAACGCCAAATTATTCATATAATGTTTTTTACCAGGTATTCATGAGATTGCTTCGGTAAGTTTTGCGTTATTCTCGTTTTTGAAGGCGAGCATAACGCAGCAATTGGCGTTTTCTTGCAAGCACTAAATAAAGTGTTTTTTATAAAAAATCTGATCTGATGATCTGTTTTATGAACCGGAAATTGGGCGTATTCATCACCCTGGCACTTGTGGTCATGTTGTTTTTTGTCAATCCGCGCCAGTTGGCAGCCACCGGAGACAATTACCTGTTTGGCGGACGAACAGCGGGGATGGCCAATGCGGCAGTTTCACTGTATGACTTTTGGGCGGTGAGCCACAACCAGGCAGGGCTGGCACGCCTTGAAAACCCCACTGCCGGTGTCTATTTCGAAAATAAGTTTCTGCTCGATGCCCTCAATTTTGGTGCTGCTGCTGTGGCTTATCCCACATCATCGGGTGTTCTGGCCTTTAGCTTTACCCATTTTGGGTTCGATCTTTACGGTGAGAACAAGGTGTCATTGGGATTTGCAAGAGATTTCGGCGAACGTTTTTCGGCAGGCATCCAGTTAAACTATCATCATGCACGCCTGGCAGAGGATTACGGCAGTACCGGGAATATAACTTTTGAACTGGGTGCCATTTACGAAGTATTACCTGATCTGCATATTGGGGTGCATCTGTTTAATCCTACCCGGGCAAAGGTTGCTGACTATGCCAATGAGCGCATCCCCACCATTCTCAGAACGGGTTTCAGTTATGCCTTCTCCGAAAAAGTGATTGTGGTGCTGGAAGCAGAGCAAAGTTCAGAGCAAAAAGCAACTTTCAAGGCAGGTATTGACTATCAGATCATCGATCATTTCAGTATAAGGGGCGGCATTGGCACGCAGCCCACTTCCAATGCTTTTGGGTTTGGTTTTCAGTTGGGAAGGTTGCAGATCGATCTGGCATCTTCCTACCATTATGTTTTGGGATATTCGCCACAGGCAAGTCTGGTTTACGAATTATAAATGGTTTATTGCGCAGACCTGACCGCGACCAACTCAGTATATTTTCAGTGATCTGCAGAAATTCTCAACAAACACGCCATGTCACGCTGAAAAAGTAAGAAACGGTTTCACACGAATGCAATCATTATGGATCAGATCAAACATATCTTTTCTTGTGCTTTTGGGAAAAAAGTGTTGCTGTTTATGATGATGATAGGATACGCTGGTCATGCTTTCTCTCAGCAAGAAGGGCAGGAGCAGTCTCCGAACCCGCCTCCCGGTGAGCAAATGCTGATCAATGAAGATGAATTGCAGCAAAGGATAGAAAGCTTGCTGGAAGACAGGGAGGAGATTCCCGATATATCGCAGTTGATGGAAGAACTGGAAGTTTTGAAACTACAACCGCTAAATCTGAACACAGCTTCGGCAGAGGATTTGAGGAGGATCTTTTTTCTGAATGATTTCCAGATCCATAACCTGATTGAGCACAGAGAGGTTTACGGCGATCTGATCTCGATGCTCGAATTGCAAACCATCGATGGGTTTGATGCAGAAACCATCGAATTGATGATGCCCTTTGTTGTGGTGGAAGAAAAGGTTGAAAAAAGACAGATATCATTCAGTGATATACCCGACCGGGGAAAGAGTCAGTTTTTTTTGCGGTATCAGAATCTGTTTACACAGCCGGTGGGATATAGTTCCGTGGATTCTGCTGCGCTGGAAGAAAATCCCAATGCCCGCTATCTGGGTAGCCCCTTCAGGTTGTATTCAAGATACAGGTTTACTTATTATAACAACATTAGCTTCGGTATAACCGCAGAAAAAGATCCGGGAGAGGAATTTTTTCGGGGAACACAAAAGAATGGTTTTGATTATTATTCGGCTCATCTGTATTTGCGGGATGTGGGAAGGATCAGATCCCTGGCGTTGGGCGATTTTCAGGTTCAGTTCGGGCAGGGTTTAACGCTTTGGTCGGGTCTGGCATTTGGTAAAAGCAGCGATGCGGTAAACCTGAAGAAAAACGGACTGGGTTTGCGGCAATACACCTCAGTAGATGAAAACAATTTCCTTCGCGGAGGGGGTGCTTCTGTAGCGTTGGGCAATGTAAACCTAACCGCTTTTTATTCTTCCAAATACCGCGATGCCAATGTGTTGGATATGGATACTGTATTGCAGGAGGCCGTTACCATTACAAGCTTGCAACAAACCGGTCTGCATCGCACGCCCGCCGAGTTAGCAGACAAAAATGCTGTGCGCGAGAGGTATTATGGTGGCAACATCAGTTATCGCAAAAACAGATTTCAGTGGGGGGTAACCGGATATGCCATGGAGTTGGGTGCCGATCTGCAACGCAACCTATCCTTTTACAATCAGTTTGATTTCAGCGACCGTCAGAACTGGGTGGCAGGTACCGACTACAGCTGGTTATTTCGTAATTTCAATTTTTTCGGGGAAATGTCACGGAGTAAAAACGGTGGGTATGCTCTGCTCAATGGAGTGATGGTAAGCTTAGATTCCCGTTTTTCCATGAGTATTCTGCACAGAAAATTCAGCAAGGACTATCAATCGTTGCTGAGTGCTTCTTTTTCGGAGAATACAAGGGTTGTGAACGAAAGTGGATTGTATCTGGGCGCTACGGCAAAGTTCTCAAGTGCCTTTTCTGTTCAGGGATATGCAGATCATTTTTCCTTTCCCTGGATGAAATTTCGCACCTATGCGCCTTCGCGGGGATATGATTATTTGGTGCAGGTAAACTACCGTCCTGAGAGGAACATTGAGATGTACCTGCGCTACCGCATCAAAAACAAACCCATTAATTCTCCTGATGAAAGTGCCATCCGGTACCTCGATGATGTGAAGCGGCAAAACATCCGTTTTCATATCAGTTATCCGGTTTCAGAATCTTTCACTTTTAAAAACAGGGTTGAATTTATCGATTTTGAACACGGGAGTAAGAAGCAACAAGGGTTTCTGATTTACCAGGATATTGCTTACAAGAATTTCAGCAGTCCGTGGGCAATCACTGCCCGGTATGCATTGTTTGATACCGATGGTTTTGATTCCAGGATCTATGCCTATGAAAACGATGTGCTCTATGCTTTTTCATTCCCTTTTTATTCTGATAAAGGGAGCAGGGCTTATCTTGTTGCCAGGTATCGTGTAAACAGAAACATCGATCTTCAGGCACGGATTGCCCAGATTTTTTACACCAACCGCCAACAGATCGGCACAGGCAAGGACATGACCGAAGGAAATGCCCGCACCGAACTGAAGGCGCAGATGCGGATCAGGTTTTAGTTTTCTCTATACTAAATGGTTCGCTGGCATCACAAACGACCGTAATTTGGGCCCAGAACACTGCATGCCCGGTAATCGGCACTTTCCTTGTCCATGCCAAAAGAATTCCATACTGAGGGTCGGAATATCTTATCTTCCGGCACATTGTGCATGTTCACGGGGATTCTGAGTACCGATGCCAGGGTTATCAGGTCGGCACCTATATGGCCATAGGAGAAAGCACCATGATTGGCACCCCAGTTTGCCATTACACTGTAAACATCGGTGAAGGCGCCTGTTCCTGTAATGTTGGGAACAAACCAGGTGGTAGGCCAGCTGGGGTTGGTACGCAGATCGAGTTTGGCATGTACTTCATCCGGCAAGGATGCGGTATACCCCTCAGCGATCTGAAGAACAGGTCCCAGTCCATCCACCAGATTGATGCGTGAAAGGGTGATTGGCATGCCCCCTTTGGTGATAAAGTTGGATGAAAAACCGCCACCTCTGAAGTATTCGGTAATTGCCGGTCCCCATTGCGTATTTTCCAGACATTTTTTTGCATCATCTTCGGTAACATCCCACCAGGGTTTGATGACCGGTTCTCCATTGAGTGTTTGCTGCCCTGATCCGTCAAGTGCGGAGGGACCGGAGTTGATCAGATGGATAAATCCTTTGCTGGCGATTCCTTCGGGGGTATAACCCGTAACCCTTTTCACTGCTTCGGGGCTCCAGAAAGTGCGTACATCAGAAAAAACCTGTGCTGATCCTGTAAGCAGATGCCCCATGAGCATAGATACTCCGTTCAGACTGTCGTTTTCTGTGGCCAGCATAAAGGGCTGCCGGATGCCATTCCAGTCGAAAGAAGAACACAGGATTGCTTCCATAAAATCTCCGTTGGGGAAGTGGTCCGTCCACTGCCGCTGCCCCTGAAATCCTGCCACCAATGCGTTATGACCCATTGCTTCTTCCTCGTAACCAAGTGCTTTCAAACGGTCATTCCCCACCATCAGGTCTCTTCCGATCAGGGTCATTTTGATCACAAAATCCCATTCAGCATCTTTTTGTTCGCGTGATTTTTGCTGGTCTTCAGGGTTATAGTCCACCCCTTCGCGACAATTTTCTTTAACCCATTTGCGGGCTTTGTTAAATTCGTCCTGATCATAAATATCTTCGTTGATTCTTCTGATAAATTCACTCATATCAATAAATTCGCAACGCATACCGAGGTATTTCTCAAAGAAGGGCACATCAACAATAGAGCCGGCAATGCCCATGGATACTCCGCCCATGGAGAGGTAAGATTTGCCACGCATGGTTGCTGCTGCCAGTCCTGCTTTTACAAAGCGAAGGATCTTCTCTTTTACATCTTCGGGGACAGATTCATCATCACTGTCCTGCACATTGCGCCCGTAGATGCCAAAAGCGGGAATGCCTTTTTGGTTGTGCGCTGCCAGAACTGCTGCCAGATAAACGGCACCGGGTCGTTCTGTTCCGTTAAATCCCCAAACCGCTTTGGGAATGTGGGGTGTCATATCCATGGTTTCACTGCCGTAGCACCAGCAAGGTGTCACCGTAAGGGAAAGTCCTACGTTCTCAGCAGCAAATTTATCGGCACAGGCGGCTGCTTCCTGCACACCGCCAATGGTGGTATCGGCAATGATGCATTCTACTTTGCTGCCATCGGCATGCCTCAGATTTGATTCGATGAGTTCTGCGGCCCTTTTGGCCATGCTCATGGTCTGTTCTTCCAATGATTCTCTTACGCCACGGCGTCTGCCGTCAATGGCAGGTCTGATCCCTACTTTGGGCAAACGACCCGTTAATCTGTTCTGATTTTCCATTTTTTTTCGTTTCAGTTTTGTAATTTATAAATAATAAAGTGTTTATCGATAAAACAGGGTTTCTGATCTGTAATGCTCACTCTCAAGGATTTCAAAGTGTTGAAAACAGCGACGTTTACTGCTGCAAATAGCTTTAGGTTCCATTTGCCGAAACAACCAGCTTTCCAGACCTGTATAATCAGCTGAAGTGACATTTCCTCTGCATGATCATTTTGATTGCTCAGACCAACCTTATTGTGCATACAGGCAAAAGGATAATGGCTGGATTTGTAAAATAAGTGTAAAAATAACAATTATTATACGAAGTATGAATAGAGAACTATTTTTTTATTTTTCTACCCCACGAAAATAAAAATATACCTGGTAATTCTGCATGATGAACCGAGCCACGACAATACTATTGACACACACGCGGATGATTATTGGGCGAATGCAAAAGCGAATGCAACGATTGACAAAGCGCATAGCGCTGACATTATCGGTTTTTCATCAAAATAATAAACACCTTATAATTATCAAACTGGAAATTACAAACAGATGCAATTGAAAAAAATCAATGATTCCCGTGTGGTTATTATGGGTTTTATGTCCACCAGGTGGGACATATTTATCCGTATTTTGAGCAAATAATTCAGGTAGTTTGAGATTTTTCTACCTGTTGGCACCTGTTTTAAACTCTATTTTTGCAGGATAATTTTTACATGGGTTTTTGTATGATGATAAAACAAAGTTTTTGAACCTGTCTGCTCTCCCTGAGCGTAAAGGTTTTTGACAACCCGCTTTTTGCCCAATTATTTTTAAACACTACTAATTAAAAAATCATGTTTGGACTTAGTATTCTTGATCTCATCGTAATAGGAGTTTTTTTCCTTGCCATTATCTTTATCGGGTTTTGGGTCATGTCGAAAGTAAAAGATCAGGAGGATTTTTTTATGGGCGGGCGCAAATTCGGGAAGGTTGTGCAGTTGTTTGCCGCTTTCGGTCAGGCTACATCATCCGACACGGGTCCTTCGATAACCACCACCACCGCCAATAACGGTGCTGCTGGTGTATGGGCATCCCTGATGATGTTATTCGCCACGCCTTCCTATTGGCTAACAGGTGTCTGGTATCGCAGGCTAAGGGTGCTCACTATGGGTGATTATTTTTCCGAAAGATATTCTTCTAAGTTTTTGGCCGGAGCTTATTCACTAATGGCAAGCATTAGTATGATGC
Organism: uncultured Bacteroidales bacterium; assembly: GCA_964589855.1. Taxonomy (GTDB): domain Bacteria; phylum Bacteroidota; class Bacteroidia; order Bacteroidales; family UBA7960; genus SKVR01. The sequence goes on along the minus strand of CAZPVB010000079.1, from coordinate 6,536 downwards.
TTTTGCTTACCGTAGGCTTGATTGTGATGACCAAGACGGTGCTGATCATGACACCCAAAGAACTGCCCGAAGTAAGTGTTGAGGTTATCAGCAATCCTTCGGAGGAGCAGATCACTTCCATAGCCGCTAACTCTGAACTTACCGTTGAAGAAACAAGAGAGTATATTCATGCTTTGCGCCTGGATCAATTGAGAGCACGTGATTTTTCTACCCTCTCTGAAAGTGAAAAACAAGAGATGGAGTTTCTGCGGGTTATGAATCCCCGAAACAATTACTCCCATATTCCCAAAAATCTGTTTATCTGGATCACCGTAATTGTTGTTTGTTTGTATTCTATTACCGGAGGATTGGAAGCGGCCTTTATCAGCGATGTGCTTCAGGGTGTTTTCATCATTATCTTGTCGCTGATCTTGTTGCCTTTTGCTTTTATTGAGATCAACAATACCTTTGGAAGCAGTGGATTGATGGGAGCATTCCGGTCGTTGCACCAGCAACTACCCGAATCCTATTTCGAGATTTTCGGCTCTCCCAATTCCATCGACTTTACCTGGTATTACATTATTGTACTGGGGATTATGGCAACCATCAACGTGGCGGCCGGTGCCAATCAACTTGTGGCAGCAGGTGCAGCAAAAAATGAGAGGGCCGCCCGCTTTGGTCTCACCTATGGAACGTATCTGAAAAGAATTACGACCGTATTTTGGGGACTAACTGCCCTGGCTATTGTATTGCTTTATGGCGATGCTGTTGCCGATCCTGATTTTTTGTGGGGATATGCCTCCAGAGTACTTTTAGGTCCACTGGATATGGGATTGATCGGTTTGATGATCGTGGCACTGTTTGCTGCCTTGTTGTCTACGGCAGATATGATGATGCTGGCTTCTTCAGGTGTAATCACAAGCAATATTTATAAACCCCTGGTACCTGGAAAATCCGAAAAACACTATGTAACCATGGGCAGGATCTTTGGTACGCTTATCGTAGTGTTTGCTGCACTTATTGTAATGGAGGCTGATGCGCTTTTCGACCAGTTGAAAATGCACTGGGAATGGGGGGTTGTTTTCTCCGCTGGTTTCTGGATGGGCATTCTTTGGAGAAGAACCAACAGAAGGTCAGTATGGTATTCAATTTTATTTACGCTGTTGTTGTTTTTCCTTATTCCTATGATTTTGCCCACAGCATTTCCCGGGTTGCGCACCAACGATTACCTGTTGAAGCGAACTGGTCAGAAAATGATAGAAAGGCAATATGTTGCCACACCCATGGATGTGGAGATGCGGGTAAAAGAAATTGAACAATGGGAAGCAATGCCACAGATCGACAAAACTGATATACCCAAACCAGGCATGATCGCCGAAGGGGAAACTTTTGTAAGATCGTATGATATTGGCGGGAAAAGAATTTTCTGGACACATGGCATAGCGGTGAATTCCAAAACCGGCGAATTTGAAGGACGGGGATTGATCAGTCTCGAATTGGTTCTGATCGATGCCTTAGGTTTCGATCTTTCCAAAAATGTTTTTTCTGTCAATGAAACCATCAGATTGCTCATCAGAACCATCTTTCCTTTTATGATCATTTTTATTTTCAGCTTTGCCACCCAACATAGCGAGAAAGAAAAACTTGTTCTCGACAGGTTTTATGCAAAAATGAAAACCAAGGTTCAGGAAGACAAAGAGGCAGACCGCATAGAGTTGGAAAAATCTTATGCCAATCCACACCGCTTTGACCACAGGAAGATGTTTCCCTCAACCCAGTGGGAAATGCTCAAATGGAACCGTGAAGATACCGTAGGCTTTCTGCTCGCATTATCAATGGTGGTTGGCATCATTGCCTTACTCTATTTCCTGGTCAATCTGGGTGGTTCTATTTTGGGTGGATGAGAACCAATTTATTTGTGTAAAACCAATTTTTACAGACAAATCATAGGGTTTGCTATTATGCTGATCAGGTATTCCTGTTGATCAATTAAAAATTTGTGAAAAGATTAACAATCCATACTCAACTTTACTGGAAATTTCTGTCTTCAAATAACAATTTTACTTGGTTTCCGAAATAGTTTACCTTATATTTGCTGATTATCAAAAGAGAATTATTCTCTTTAACTAAACTGTCTCATTTGAAAACAGAAGATATCAGCAGAAAACTCATTGAAAAAGGTCTCAAGGTTACACCCCAAAGGATTGCTGTGTATGAAGCTGTAATACAGCTCAATAATCATCCCACCGCAGAGCGTATCATCAGATATATAAAAAAAACCTGGCCCCATATCGCTACTGCTACGGTATACAAAGTGCTGGATGCTATAACGGAGAAAGGTTTGATCAAAAGAGTAAAGACAGAGAAAGATATCATGAGATATGATGCCATCCCGGAGAATCATCACCATTTGTATTGTACCCAAACAGATCGCATTGAAGATTACCACGACGAGCATCTTGACAGGTTGATTGAAGAATATTTCCGGCAAAAAGGAATTCCTGGTTTTAAAATTGAAGATATCAAGCTACAAATCAACGGATTTTTTTTAAAAACTTAAAAGTAGAAATCAATTAAAATGAAGTTAAAAACAAAAATCGAAGAAAATGGAGAATAACGGTAAGAAAACGGGTAAATGCCCGGTAATGCACGGGGCCAACACAGATACCAGTAAATCTGTAATGAGTTGGTGGCCCAATGCCCTTAATTTGGGTATTTTGCACCAGCACGACACCAAAACAAATCCATACAGACCCGACTTCAACTATCGGGAGGAGTTTAAGAAGTTAGATATGGATGCGCTAAAAAAAGACCTTAAAGAATTCATGACCGATAGCCAGGATTGGTGGCCTGCCGACTGGGGTCACTATGGTGGTTTGATGATCAGAATGGCATGGCATAGTGCCGGTACCTATCGAGTTACTGACGGACGTGGTGGCAGTAATACCGGAAATCAACGTTTTGCACCGCTCAATAGTTGGCCGGATAATGTTAACCTGGACAAGGCACGCAGGTTGTTGTGGCCCATCAAGAAAAAATATGGCAACAAAATTTCCTGGGCCGATTTGTTCATCCTTGCCGGAAATATGGCGTATGAATCTATGGGATTTAAAACTTTTGGTTTTGCCGGTGGCCGGGAGGATATTTGGCATCCTGAAAAAGATATTTACTGGGGTGCAGAGAAAGAATGGCTCGAACCCACAAAATCCCGCTATTCCGATGATCAGGATCGCGAATCCCTTGAAAACCCTTTGGCAGCCGTACAAATGGGGTTGATATACGTTAATCCTGAAGGGGTTGATGGCATCCCTGATCCGTTAAGAACCGCAAAGGATGTGCGTACAACCTTTAAGCGGATGGCCATGAATGACGAAGAAACCGTGGCCTTAACCGCTGGTGGTCATACGGTGGGCAAGTGCCATGGAAATGGTGATGCATCCATCCTGGGTGCAAAACCTGAAGAAGCAGAACCCGAAGAACAGGGGTTGGGTTGGAAAAACCCCAAAGGGAAAGGCCATTCCGAAGATACTGTTTCCAGTGGATTAGAAGGTGCCTGGTCGAGCAAACCCGATAGATGGAATCATACCTATTTTTATCTTTTACTCGAACATGAATGGGAATCCAGGAAAAGTCCGGCCGGGGCATGGCAGTGGGAACCCATCAACATAAAGGAAGAAGACAAACCCTTTGATGCACATATTCCCGGTCAACGCCAAAATCCGATCATGACAGATGCTGATATGGCGCTGAAGATGGATCCGGAGTACCGGAAAATATCAGAGCGTTTCTATAAAGACCCGGAATATTTTGCAGATGTTTTTGCCCGCGCATGGTTTAAGTTGACTCACCGTGACTTAGGTCCCAGGAGCCGTTATCTGGGACCCGATGTACCCCAGGAAGATCTTATTTGGCAGGATCCTGTGCCTGCGGTTGACTATACCCTGACAGAAGATGAAATTGAAGACCTGAAGAAGAAATTGCTCAACAGCGGACTATCGCAAAAAGAGTTGATCAATACAGCCTGGGACAGTGCAAGAACCTTCAGAGGATCCGATTACAGGGGCGGTGCCAATGGTGCCAGAATCCGTCTTGCCCCTCATAAAGACTGGGTAGGAAACGAACCTGAAAGATTACAGAAGGTTTTGGCAAAACTGGAAGAAATTCAGCAAACCCTGGAGAAAAAAGTGAGCATGGCCGACCTGATTGTACTCGGAGGTACTGCTGCGGTTGAAAAAGCAGCTCAGCAAGCTGGTGTAAATATAAAAGTCCCTTTCAGTCCGGGTAGGGGAGACGCTACAGACGAAATGACCGATGCTGAATCTTTTGATGATCTCGAACCCATTCACGATGGTTACAGAAACTGGGTTAAAAAAGATTATGCAGTGCAACCCGAAGAACTTATGCTTGACAGGACACAACTGATGGGTTTAACCGCTCCTGAAATGACCGTTCTTGTGGGAGGTATGCGTGTATTGGGTGCGAATTATGGAGATACAAAACATGGCGTTTTCACAGATCAGGAAGGCGTGTTGACAAATGATTTCTTTGTAAATCTTACCGACATGGATAACACATGGAAACCTGTTTCAGAGAATTTGTATCATATTGTTGACAGAAAGACGAATCAGACGAAATGGACTGCCACCAGGGTGGATCTGGTTTTTGGTTCAAACTCAGTGTTGCGTGCATACGCAGAACTGTATGCACAAGATGACAACAAAGAAAAATTTGTAAAGGATTTTGTAAATGCATGGGTGAAAGTGATGGATCTTGATCGTTTTGACCTGGAGTAATCCTTTCATATATTCCTTACTCTTTTTAACTTATTTGAGAAAAAGGCGGGCTGCGCAGGTTCGCCTTTTTTGCGTTATCGCCCGTCAGGTGCGCTTCGCCCGTCATAAGACGAAACCCTCGACCTCGACCTTGACCTCGACCTCACCCTCACCCTCGACCTCACCCTGACTGCTCTAAAATAAAAACCATTTCCAAACAAAGTATTATCAGATTTGTTGATTAATTGTATAGATTGCAAGTTGTTGAATATGTGTATTTAATGTTTGTATTGTTATGATAATTAGAGCTTTATTTTTATTTACGATAACTTTATTCTTTTATAGTTGTGTATTTACCCAAAACCAGAATAATATGAAATCTAATCGTGAAATGACACGCCCCAATGATACGGGCGAGTATCCCCTTACGCGTTCTAAGGAAGAATGGAAAGAAATACTTGAACCAATGCAATATGATGTATTGCGCAAGGCCGCTACTGAACGTCCTTTTACAGGAAAATACTATAAAAACAGTGATGCCGGAGTCTATTATTCTGCTGCCAGCGGTCAACCCTTGTTTGCTTCCGATGCCAAATATGATTCGGGTTGCGGATGGCCCAGTTTTTTTGAGCCTATTGTACCCGGGGCAATTATTTACCGCGAAGATCGCACCCTCGGAATGGTACGCACCGAGATTATTGATTCGGGTAGCGGTTCTCATCTGGGGCATGTTTTTGACGATGGACCGGAACCCACAGGTCTGCGCTATTGCATGAACAGTGCCGCCATGATATTTGTAGGGTTCGATCAGGAACCTCCCCAAATTGTAAAAGAGTATATGAAAGACCATGCATCAGAGGAAGAAAAAAAGGCTGTAGCGAATTTTGTGCAGGCAGTGAAAGAATCTTCTTAAGATTTAAGATTGTTCGGGACAAAACTCCATTTGCACCGCAAATCCCCTAATTCAAATGGTTGCTTATTCAGTATCAATAACACAATGCAATTACGAAAAGAAATATTTTATTTTTGAGTTCCTATACGGCATTGATGTTTTTTTGAATAGCACGAACTAATTTTTCAAAAAAGAAAAAGGGCACAGTTAAAAGTGCCCTTTTTCTTTCAGTTATATTGTCTTTCACCAAAAATATTGCTGCCTACCCTTATCATTGTGCTACCTTCTTCTATGGCAATTTGGTAATCGTTTGACATGCCCATGGATCTTTCCCTGAAAAAATCCTTCCCATCAAAATACTTTTCTTTGATCCTGTCAAAATAATTGTGCAACAATCTGAATTCTTTCCTTATCTGTTTTTCGTCTTCCGTGAAGGTTGCCATACACATCAAACCGGTTATTCTGATGTTTTGCATTGCCTTAAAAGCATCGCTCTGAAGAATCTCTTCGGCTTCTTCCCAACTTAAACCAAACTTTGTTTCTTCCTCTGCAATATGCATTTGCAGGAGTACATCAATAACCCTTTCATTTTTTTTTGCCTCTTTATTGATGGTTTTCAGAATTTTAAAACTATCAACCGAGTGAATATAATCCACAAAAGGGGCAATATATTTCACTTTGTTCGATTGGAGGTGTCCTATCATGTGCCATCTGATGTCTTTAGGTAATTCTTCGTATTTGGGGACAAGCTCCTGTGCCTTGCTTTCGCCAAAAATTTTGTGCCCGCAATTGTAAACCTCCATTATATGATCGTTGGGTTTTGTTTTACTCACCGCCACCAGCGTTACATGCCCGGGGATGCTGTTTTTGATCTCTTCAAAATTTTCAGAAAT
>CAZPVB010000078.1:7215-16351 GCA_964589855.1 uncultured Bacteroidales bacterium | reverse complement strand
GCGGAATTTGCGTAAACCCTTTGAGCGGTTGAAAACCCTCAAAGTGGTTGGGGGTTGATGCATTCCCAAATCAGCAGGAATCCCGTGTGCCTGGAAAACAAAGCGTTTTTTTTTAGCCAACAATAGATTTTGAATTACAAATTCCACTCAGACTGGTGAACTGCCTAAACCCTTTGAGCGGTTGAAAACCCTCAAAGTGGTTGGGGGTGGGAGGTAAGTGGAAAGTTAAAAGTGATGAGTGAAACACTGCCCGTAGCTAAGCGGAATTTGCAATTCCGCTTTATAGTAACTGTCCGCACCACCCGCCATTCCAACGTCAGGAGGATTCCAGAAGGTCGTTATGATAAAGGGTGTTTTAACGAAGGGGAAAGTATGGCAGCGGGATCCCTCCTTCGTCGGGATGACACTGGGGAAAAAGGTGACACGCTGATAAAAAGTCCGTTTATTTCTCTCAGTCTCTCAGTCTCTCAGTCTCCCCGTCTCCCAGTCTCCCCGTCCCTCTGTCTCCCAGTCCCCCCGTCCATTTCAAACAATCGCCCTCTGACGCGCTCCGCGCAACTTACTACCTCATTTCCACCGTGTACCCTGCCTCCTCGATTACCTGCACGATGTTGCCCAGTCCGATGAGTTCGCGGTCGTACACCACCGTCACTTCAGCGTCTTCATAGGATGCGATGACGGTTTCCACACCAGGCAAAACACCCACCTGCTTGATGATGAATGTCTCATGACCACCGCTGGTCATGCCGTAGACCGTAAAGGTTCTCTCGGTGAAGTTGGCCGGATTGGGCATTTGTTGCTCTCTGTCCTGTACCCCAAAGAAGTCGTGCATCATATAAGGAGAAAAAGCCACCATCAGGGTGAGGATTGTTATGAAGACCATCACCGGCATGGGTGTCTGTTTGTCGGATTTTGCCTCTGCATCCTGTTTTTTGCCGCGTGTTTTGTTTACTGCCATCAGGTTTTGGTACCAGGCGATGGCCAGCAGTATGATCAGAAAGATGATCACCAGGTGCCAGTATTCAGAGAGGGTTTGCATCACCGCGTTGCTGATGATAAAGGAAAGTGTGCTCATGGAGTTGTCGGGTGAAGGCATAGGGGAGAGGAAAGCATTCACAGACGATAGCAGGTGAATAAAAAAGACGATCATGGTTTTTGCGACTAAGGTGAATGAAAAAATACGATTATTTACAAAATTAACCCATTTCGCTTTATGTTCGATGATGTTCAAAACTTCCTCAACCCTCCTCAACCTCTCTCAACCTCCTCAACTTCTCAACCTCCTCAACTTCTCAACCTCCTCAACCTCCTCAACCTCAACCTCAACCTCAACCTCAACCTCAACCTCAACCTCACCCTCAATCACCTGAAAGGATCAAAATAATTCACCTGAAGCATGTCAAAACGATCCAGGTGGTTTTTCAGACGCTGTTCGAAGTCCTGAAAATCGTGTTTGTTTCGTGGAGACCAGAGCACCTCTGCCAAAGCAACTGCCCGGGGATATGCCATATATTCAACATGATCGGAAGTTTTCATGTATTCTGTCCATACATTTCCCTGTCCGCCCAGGATATGTTTCGCCTGTTGCGGACTAAGTTCTTCAGGTACCGGGTTAAAGGAATAGACTCTTTGCAGCGTGGTGTATCCGCCAATGGCCAGGGGTTCGGTATCGGGATCAGCCTGGTAAAAGTCGAAATAACAAAAACTGGTGGGTGTCATGATCACATCATGTCCGTTACGGGCTGCTTCTATTCCGCCCTGAAATCCGCGCCAAGACATCACCGTTGCTGAGGGGGCAAGTCCTCCTTCGAGGATCTCATCCCAACCGATAATCTTTTTCTGCCGGGTCTGGAGAAAATCTGCCACCCGTTTTATAAAGTAGCTTTGCAGTTCATGTTCGTCTGCCAGTCCCTCATTGTGTATCCTTGCCTGACAGGCATCGCATTCTTTCCAGCGATTTTTGAGGCACTCGTCGCCACCGATGTGAATATATTCTGAAGGGAAGAGTGCAGCCACCTCATCGAGCACATTCTCCAGGAAATCAAATGTCTGCTCGCTGCCTGCGCAAAAAGCATCTTCAAAAATGCCCCAGTAGGTTTGTACCTCGTAAGGACCTTTTGTGCATCCCAGCTCCGGATAAGAAGCCAGCGCCGCCAGCGCATGGCCCGGAAGTTCTATTTCCGGAATAACCGTAACATGCCGTGAGGCAGCAAACGCCAGCACCTCTTTCACCTCATCCTGCGTATAGAACCCACCATAGGGTTTTCCGTCGAATTTGCGGGGTTGGTCGTTGTAGTGCCCTATTAGTGTTTCTTTTCTCCAGGCGCCCACTTCGGTGAGTTTGGGGTATTTTTTGATCTCTATCCGCCAACCCTGATCTTCGGTCAGGTGCCAGTGAAAAGTGTTCATCTTGTGCATCGACAGCAGATCAATATATTTTTTAATAAAATCCACAGGAAAAAAGTGCCGCCCCACATCCAGGTGCATTCCTCTGTAGGGGAACTGCGGATAATCCTCAATCCAGCCATTTCCGATCTTTACATTTTTCAGCAATGCCGCTTTTCGCTTGTCTTCTATCTCAGCGGGCAGCAGCTGCCTGAGCGACTGAATGCCATAAAACACTGCCCGTGGTGTTTTACCATGAATGGTGATTTGGCGCGATGCAATGTCGAGTACATACTGATCGGGTTGGGGAAATGACTCGTCAATTGCCAGCAAAATGCCTCCGGAGGGAACAGGATCGGAGGTGTTATACATTTTGATGGCAAGGGCAACATCGTTTAGGGGTTCCAGCAGATCGGCAAGAAATGCTGCATTGTTGCGCATCTTTTCGTTATTTGCCGGTATAAAAATATCAACACTCCCTTTCAGCGTAAAACTACCACGACTTTTTTCCCGGATTACCGGCTCGGGGATAATGGTTTGTGCTTGTGTGGAATGGGTGTTGATCATCATCAAAAACATGAAAAGAATAATGGATAGATGGAATTGCGGGCATGATTGGATTTTGTTCATCTTGTTTTAAATTTGAGATGATTTTTTTTCGCAAAATAGCGGATTCAGGGAAAGCAAATTCAGTTAGATCCTGCTGATCTTGTTTATTATCAGTAAGAAAAATCATGTTTACATTCCGCACGCCGGGATGATGTGAATGCCGCTGCGCCACTCTTGTTCCCGGCGGGGGAGTATAATTTTAAACCGCACTTCACCGAAAATCAGATTCTCCGGTGGGTTTTATTTGTGATGCCTGAATTACCTGATCACCCGGAATGTTTTATTGAAACGGATCTTGTTGAGAAAACTTTTATTTTTATCTAAAGATAACCAAACAAACATAGCGCGACCTACAATATGATCTTCGGGAACAAAACCCCAGTAGCGGCTATCGGCAGAGTTGTGCCGGTTATCACCTACCAGCCAGTAATAATCCAACTGGAAAGTATAGCTATCTGCCGGTTCACCATTGATATACACCTGGTTATCTTCCACTTTAAGGTCATTGCCTTCGTAAACATCGATGATGCGTTCCCATAAAACAATATTCACAGGATTGATATCGATGGTAGTACCTTTTTTGGGGATGTAGAGTGGTCCAAAGTTATCCTCGTTCCAGGGATAGTTGTTATCGAACGGGAAGATATGACTTTCGTGATAATCATTGGGTTTCATCATTTTTCTGACCCTGACAATGTTCCTCATTTCAGAGAGTGCTTCCGCTTTGTCATCGGTAAGTGCCATCAGGTAGTCGGTTGCACTGCGCTGATGAACATCGGTAATGTCGTAGCGGTCGAGGATGCGGCTCGACAGAGGCGATCCGTTGGTGACCACCTGGTAGTTAAACTGGCCGTTTTCAGGGAATTCCAGCACTTCGCCATTGATAAAGATAGTGCCATCCACAAACCGGATGGTATCTCCCGGTATTCCCACACATCTCTTGATGTAGTTTTCGCGCTTATCCACGGGTCGTGCCACCACATCATAGTTGCGGTGTACAAATTCTCTTCCCGCTTCGCGAACCAGTGCATAATAGCTTCGGTTTTGCATTTGCAGTGCCACCGTATCGCCATCAGGGTAATTGAAAACAACCACATCGTTGTTTTTAATCTCTCTAAGTCCCGGAAAGCGGTAATAAGGTAGCTTAATCCACTCCACATAGGATTTGGTATATTGTGTAAGTGGCAGGGTGTGATGTGCAAACGGAAAAGCGATGGGGGTATTGGGGATTTTGGGTCCGTAACTGAGTTTGCTCACAAAGAGATAATCACCCACCAGCAACGATTTTTCCATGGAAGAGGTAGGAATGGTGTACGCTTCGATAAAAAAAGTACGGATGATGGTGGCGGCAATCACGGCAAAGATCAATGCATCGGCCCATTCGCGGGCAGCAGTTTTCTTTACTTCCGGTAGTTCTGAGGGATGGGTGTATTTTTCGTTGGGGGCAAAACCCAGGTAAGGCAGAAAGAAAAAAGGGAACAGAACACCCAGTGCCTGCTCGCCCAACCCGTCTTTTCGGAAACATTTGAGGGTTTCTACCACCATCAGCAACAGGGTAAACACATTGATGTAGGGGAAAATAATAAAAATATACCACCACATGGGTTTGTGAATCACCTTTAACCAGATGTAAAAGTTATAGAACGGAATGATCGCCATCCAACCAGGATATCCTGCTTTCTCAAAAATACGCCATAAACCTGCTGCACTGGCAACAAAGAACAACAACGACAATAACATGTAAATGCTCATGATTCTTAATTAGTTAAATGTTAAGTAAATCTTTCATGGTAAAAATACCTTTTTTATCTTTCACCCACTGTGCAGCCAAAAGTGCTCCTTTGGCAAAACCTTCTCTGCTGTGTGCACTGTGCTTCAGGGTAAGCGTGTCAATATCAGAAATATAACCGACGCTGTGCTCTCCCACAACACCGGCAATGCGTTTGGCTGTAACAGGTATTTCGTCCTTGCCAGGATGATCCTCCACCAGTTTCCATCCCTTATATCCGGGATTGTTTTTCATGATATCCTGTACCATGGTCACGGCAGTGCCGCTGGGTGCATCCAGTTTATGGGTATGATGGGTTTCTTCCGCTTCAATGTTGTATTGTGGATAATCTTTCATGATTCTGGCAAGATATTCATTGACAGCGAAAAAGATATTCACACCCACGCTAAAATTGGACGCATAAAAAAGAGTTCCGTTACATTTATTTACATAGGCAGTGATCTGGTCTAACTTTTCATGCCATCCGGTAGTGCCTGTTACCACGGGGATATTCTTTTCAGCCAGTTTGCGGATGTTTTGTTCTACCACACCGGGTGCGGTGAATTCAATGGCCACATCTGCCTGGTTGATCTTGTCTGATTGTTCTGTCCATTGATCTTCGTTATCAATGATCACAAAAGGATCTTGTCCTGCTTCACGGGCGAGCTTTTCAATCTCGCGACCCATCTTTCCGTATCCTATAATGGCAATTTTCAGTGACATATTTGAATATATTAAAATGAAAAAGAAATTTTAACAGAAGTGACCGGCGATCGGAAACCGGAAAAAATACCACTGTTGGGGTTAAAAGAAGGTATAATGTTCATTGTCAGGTTTTCGCCCACGTCGAAATCGAGCAGATGAGCATCTACGGTAGCATCCAGAATTTGTAGTAAATACAGTGCTGCCCCGGCAATGTAGGTTACTTCAAGGTTTCGGCGGTAAAAATTCATGGCCCTTTCGAGTTGGTCTGTTGAGTAGAAGGGAAAATCATCACTGGTATTGGGGTTTCCGTCAACCCTGGCTACGTAGGCACTCCTGAAGGTCTGGAATTCGGTATTGTTAAAATCAATAAAATAGATGATGGCACCAAATCCGGCATAAACGATGGGCACTTTCCAGATTCTGTTGTTGTATACTTGTCCCAGACCGGGCAAGGTGGCAGACAACATGGTGGCGCGAAGGGGTGAGTGGTCGCTGTAATCTCTGTCTTTTCCTCTTCTGCCTTGTTGATCTGCCGGTAAGGTATCGTTTGCCTCGTGAGGAATGTTTTCCTGCAGCTCCACCGAATCAATCCTCATATCAGGGTAAAAAGGCATCAGCGAATCGGGTTGCAGGATATTTACCGAATCGGGTGGTTGAAGTGCAGAGGGCAAATGGGCAAAAAGTGCAACATGGCAAAGCAAAAATATCCCAAACACAGCAAAGCCCAAAAGGGGAAATTTTTGGGCTTTGCCATGTTCAATGGTTCTTTGGGAGTATAAAAGAATGCCTGTTTGCTGTTGCATTGAAGGTCAGTCGGTATGTTGAAGAAGTTTATTGATCCTTTCCAGGTCCTCTTCAGATGAAAAGTTGATCACGATAGCTCCTTTACCATCGCTGCGCGATTTGATCTGTACCTTTGATCCGTAAAGACCGGATAGCGTTTTCTGCAATTCCGGATATTTGGTTTTGCTGCGCTGATTTTTTGATTTTTGTGCTTCGGGATCAGTGGACTGCTCTTTCTGATCTTCTTTTTCTTCTTCTTCTTGCGAGAGGTTTCTAACGATCTCTTCGGTATCTCTTACCGATAGTCCCTGATCAATAATGTCCTGAAAAATTTCTAATTGTGTCTGGTGGTCTTCCACCGCAATGAGTGCCCTGGCATGTCCGTTGGTGATGAGTTCCTGGCGGAGTCCGATCTGAATGTCGCCCGGTAATTTGAGCAACCGCAAATGATTGGTGATGGAAGAGCGTGATTTGCCCAATCGCTCCGAGAGCATCTCCTGGGTCAGTTTAAACTCTTCCAATAGTTGTTGATAACCCATGGCCACCTCTATGGGGTTGAGGTTTTCACGCTGAATGTTCTCAACGATGGCCATCTCGCGCATCTCCTGATCGTTTGCCGACCGGATGTAAGCGGGTACTTCATTTAGTCCGGCCAGCTTGGCGGCACGGCATCTTCTTTCCCCGGAGATCAGCTGAAACTTGCCATCTTCTTGTTTTCTGATGGTAACAGGTTGTATAACACCTTGCTCCTTGATGGAGTTTGCCAGTTCCTGAAGGGTTTCCTCATCGAAATCGTTTCGGGGTTGGAATGGATTGCTGCTGATCAGGTTGAGGGGCACATGGGCAACCGTACCCACAGCGTGCAGATCTTTGTTGATGTCGTAGCGAGCGGCATTGTCGATAGCGGATGAATCTTCGAGCAAAGCACCCAGTCCTTTTCCTAAAGCTCTTTTTTTAGCGTTCATTTTCTACATTCATATTTTTTTCTGACTCATCTAATTTGGTCAAATGGTTGTTTTGTAATATTTCACGGGCCAGATTCAGATAGTTAACGGCACCTCTGCTCTGTGCATCATGCATGATGATGGTCTCACCAAAACTGGGTGCCTCTCCCAGCTTGGTATTGCGCTGAATAATGGTATTGAAAACCAGGTCCTGGAAATGTGTACGTACTTCTTCCACCACCTGATTGGAAAGTCGCAGACGATTATCGTACATCGTCAAAAGGATTCCTTCAATTTCGAGACCTTGATTAATACGCGACTGAACGATTTTTATTGTATTGAGCAATTTGCCCAGTCCTTCCAGGGCAAAATATTCGCATTGTACGGGTACAATCACCGAATTACCAGCTGAGAGAGCATTTACCGTGATCAACCCCAGCGAAGGAGAACAATCTATAAGTACAAAGTCGTATTTGTCTTTTACTTTATCGATCACTTTTTTCATCACCAACTCGCGGTTAGGCATGTTGATCATTTCAATCTCAGCCCCAACCAGATCGATATGGGCCGGAATCAGGTCGAGGTTGGGTGTGGTGGTGTTAAGTAATATATTTGCCGGTTCCACATCATCGATGATGCATTCGTAAATACTGGTTTTGATCACTTTGGGGTCGAATCCTACGCCCGATGTGGCATTGGCCTGCGGATCAGCGTCAATCAGAAGTGTTTTGTATTCCAGCACGGCCAAACTCGCGGCCAGGTTTATGGCTGTGGTGGTTTTTCCTACGCCTCCTTTTTGATTGGCTATTGCAATTACTTTGCTCATAGTACTGTATATTAGTTTTTAAAAATTACTATTTTCCATGATTTATAAGATGCAAGTTATTTGCAGGTGTCGAAAAATAATCTACCCCAAATAAAAAAACCTGATTGCAAATTTACGATTTATTAGGTGGCAAAGTAAACGTTTTTTTTGGATATTAAAATTGGATGGCATTTGCGCTTTGTGCGACAGTTGGGCTGCGCCCGTCAGAGGGTGGGAGGAATGAAAACGCGAAATGCCAATCGCCCCCGTTACGATAAAAATATTGCAGCAGGCAATGCCATGATGCCAGGTGCGAGTTGTTTAATGTGCATATCGTTAGAAACAACAAAGGATTGAATAAGCGGTTTGTCGAGAAATTCTTCAAGTCCTTTAAAGTGCCGGGCATCGGATTTTCCGGCAGAAGAGGTCATTTTTATTTCAATGGCAATGTATCCACTCTGCATCTCAATGAGAAGATCAATCTCACGACCATCAAGCGTTCGAAAATGATACATTTCACATGGCAGATCAATGGTTTTCACTTGCTTGTATATTTCGGCAACCACAGCACTTTCGAACTCATTTCCCGACAAAACGCCTTGCTTTCTCAAAATGGATCTTTGTATTCCCGGATCCAGATAATGAAGTTTCGGACTTTTATGAAGTCTTTTTAAACTGTTTTTGTGCCACGGTTGAAGAAGAATTGTCTGATAACTTATTTCCATATAACTCAAAAACCGCCGGGCAGTGCTGGAAGAAATATCTGCTTCCCTTGCCAGCTGAGAATAATTGACCAGATCAGCAGTTAATATAGCGGATATTTTCTGGATTTTCACAAAGGGTTCGGGTTGTTTAAAATCAGCAAGATCTCTGATATCACGCTCCAGATAGGTGCGGGTATAATTCGCAAGCCACTCTTGTTTGTCTTCAGATGTCAGGTCTTTGTGGTAAAGCGCAGGATATCCGCCAAAATGGAGATAATGATCGAAAACTTCAACCTTTTTTGCATGCCCTTCTATCATTTGAAAAGAAGGTGGTAAGGATGGCAGGGTGAAATTGGTGCAATACTTTTGAAAAAAAGAGGGTTTGGGTGTTTCATCCCATTCATTTGTAAGCATTTCCGGAAAGGTAAGGGGG
>CAZPVB010000078.1:0-7115 GCA_964589855.1 uncultured Bacteroidales bacterium | reverse complement strand
TTTGCCAGTCATTTGCGCTTTGCGCGTCATTGGGTGGGGAGGGATGAAAACGCGTAACGTTTAAACGCCATCCGCCCAGCGCGCCGCTACCCTCATTCTCCTCCCCTCACCAAAAAAAAAGAGTCCGGCAGAAAAGATTCTCCGGACTCTTGTTTTTTGGTCTCTTGCGGGGATCAAATAAAAAATCATGTGGTGGATTCATCAGAACCTGAGGATTCTGAATCCAGGTCTTCAAAATTGACATTGGTAAACTCACGTTCGCGTTTGCGTTTCTCAGCCTCTTCTTTATCGTCTATGTATTCCTGTGGAAACTCACCCGTTTCAATATACTCAAAAGCTTGTTTAAGACCATTGTCAAACTTTTCAAAATCTTCTCTGTACAAAAAGATTTTGTGTTTTTCGTAATAAAACTTACCTGTCTTTTGATCAAACCGCTTTTTACTTTCAGTGATAGTAAGGTAATTCTCGCCTGAACGTGTAGTCTTCACATCAAAAAAATAGGTTCTTTTTCCTGCTCTCACGGCTTTGGCAAACCGTTCCTCGTTGTTCTTGTTTTGTGCTTTCTCTTCCATATTCGTATTGTTTATAGTTGTTGTTTAGTTGGTTCAAAATTAAATAAAGTTTATTCAATCTTTTATGTCTAATCATTAAACAAATCTAAAATCCATTTTATTTTATGCGTTTAACTCAAATATAATAAAATTATTGCATATATCAAAACCTGCCTTATCTGTCGGGATAATTAAAAAAGTTCTCGGTTGTAAGAAAATGAAGCTACATCTTTGAAAATTTTATTTACATTCGTAGTTGTGTTAAACAATCGTATATTGAATCTGCAACAGATGGCTTGTATGATTAAAGTGCTTCACTGGTATGGCACTACAGATATGATTTGATTGTTGGCGGCAGATAAAAGTAAGAATGGTTTTATAGCGGTAATTCATTCCTCATAAAATCAATTACTCAATTGTCTGTAGTATTCTCATTCATCTGTTTATAATTTGATTAATTCGGTCAGTGGCCTGCCCCGTTCCTTTCTTACGGGGGAGCTCGCCCAAACTCCGGTTTTGTATTTTTGTCCATGCTGCGAAATCTAATCATCCGCGTGTGTGTCAAAAATTTTGTCATGGCTCGGTTAATCTGTAAAAAATCATGCCGGTTGCTATCCGAGTTATCTTAAAAAAAACAAACCTATGAAAAAGTTAATCTCATTCATTCAGAAGTCCCGTTTTGCGGTCATGGTTATTTTTATATCCTTATTGTTACTCAACGCATGCCAGAGAAGTCAATATGGCGATTATGGTGCTACTGCAGATGATTTTCCGCTGTTGGAGATGAGCATAGTTGATCTGCAAAAAAAATATGAAGATGGGAGCATGACCATACAGGAAGTGGTGCAAATGTATCTCAATCGCATTGAATGGATTGATCGGAGCGGACATGAACTTCGCTCGGTTTTGTGGATCAATCCTGATGCCCTGGAGATAGCGATAGCACTGGATGAGGAATTGCGACAGGGAAAGAAAAGAGGCCCCTTGCACGGCATACCCATCATGCTAAAGGACAATATGAATACCCTCGATTCCATGCCCACCACAGCAGGATCACGTGCCCTGGAAAATTCTTTTCCCGGAGCGGATAGTTTTGTGGCACATCAACTTCGTGAAGCAGGCGCTGTGATCCTGGGCAAGACCAACCTCAGCGAGTGGGCCAATTTTCGTGGTCAGATGTCATCCAGTGGATGGAGCGGACTGGGAGGGCAGACCAAAAATCCCTATTTTACCGACCGCAATCCGTGTGGATCATCCTCGGGATCGGGCGTAGCGGTATCTGCCAACCTCACCATGGTTGCCATCGGAACCGAAACCAACGGTTCTGTTGTATGCCCCTCGCATGCCAATGGCATTGTGGGCATCAAACCTACTGTGGGATTTACCGGACGAACGGGCATCATACCCATTTCTTTTCACCTTGATAACGCCGGTCCCATGGCAAGGTCTGTGCAGGATGCTGCTATCACCCTGGGCATCATGGCCGGGGAAGACCCCAATGACTCGCTTACGCTCGGAAACAGCGAAAAGAGAACACGAGATTATACACCGTGGCTGGATAAAGGCGCTCTGAAAGGGAAAAGGATTGGTTTCTTCACTTCGCCCATGGGGGCTAATTTCAAAGTTGACTCGCTTTTCAACAACCGCATTGAATGGATCAAAAGCATGGGGGCAGAAATTGTGAAGATCAGCAATATATCCGCACCGCAAACCTCGCAGCATGCTTTTCAGGTAATGTTGTATGAATATAAAGATGGTTTGAATAAGTATTTTGCTTCCCTTGGCCCTGATGCTCCGGTAAAAAGTCTGGAAGAACTGATTGCATTCAACCGAAACGATTCAATTACACTCAGATGGTTTGACCAGCGGTATCTGGAAATGGCACAGGAAAAAGGTGATCTGGATTCCCCGGAGTACCTTGAGGCACTTGCTGAAATGCATGAGGGGTCTCGCACAAATGGTATCGACAGGGTATTATCAGAACACGATCTGGATGCTATCATTGCTCCTACCGGCAGTCCTGCCTGGAAAACAGACCACATCAATGGCGACAGTTTTCAGTTGGGAAGTTCCTCTCCCGCTGCCCATGCCGGATACCCAATCATCACCTTACCGGTTGGTGATATCGATGGGTTGCCTGTGGGTATGTCTGTTTTTGGCACTGCCTGGAGTGAACCCGTTCTTATCTCTATTGCCTATGCCATAGAACAGGGTTTGCAGGCACGGATCGTCCCACAATTCAGAAGTGAGATTGAATCGGTGGTGGCGCAGGAGGTGGAGTGAAAATGCCAAAAGCTTTGCTGGTTATTTATGCTGTGTGAGTCAGTTGCGCTTCGCGCATCAATGGGACAGGGGGCAAACGACAAACGCTGCGCTAAACCCATCTCAACCTCAACCTCAACCTTTACCTCAACCTCAATCTCAACCTCAACCTCATCCTCAACCTCAACCTCAACCTCAACCTCAACCTCAACCTCAACCTCAACCTCAACCCTTCATCAACCTGACCGGATTGTCATTTGCATCCAGTGATACAAAATAGTAGAAGGCTTTTACTGCTCTGCTCTTCGTACCTGTATACATACCTTCCACAATCATTTCTACCTGTATTTTTATTTTCACATTTCCGGTATTTACCACTTTGGCTATAATTTCCACAATATCACCTTTTTTGATGGAGTGCTCAAATTTCACTTCCTCCACGCTGGTGGTCACCATCTTTTTTCTGGTGAACCGGGTAGCCTCAATATATGCTACCTCATCCATCCATTGAAGCGCTGTTCCTCCAAAAAGGGTGTCATGATCGTTGAGATTACACGGAAGTACCATTCTGCATTGTCGTGTTGCCATATATATTTTTTTTAGCTAAAGTAAAAAAAGTTTTGCAAATGAGCAATAGTTCATTATATTTGCAGTGAACAAATGATCTATTTAAATGTCGCCAAGAGCAAAAACACCAAGAAGAGTTGTGAATCTACCTGAAATAAAGGGGTTTAAACCCTATGGTCCTGATATGAAAAGGTCGAAACAGGAACCGGTGGTGCTTTTATTTGAGGAATATGAAGCGTTGCGCTTGTGTGATTATGATATGTACAACCATCAAAGGGCATCTGACCTGATGGGGGTTTCGCGGCCCACCTTTACCAGAATATATGCACGCGCCCGGCAGAAAATAGCGAGTGCTTTTGTAGAGGGCAGAAGCATGACCATAGAAGGTGGCAAAGTTTATTTTGACAGCGATTGGTATCATTGCCTCAGTTGCGATTGTTATTTCAACAATCCTGAAAAAGAAAAGAAAATACATGCCTGTCCGCTATGCAGAAAACAGCAGATCGTCAATTTCGACCCACCTGATGAAAGTGAGAACAGATCAGATGATTATTGTGTTTGCACCGTTTGTGGCGAGGTGCAGCAGCATGGTAAAGGAGTTCCCTGTCATCAGCAAAAATGCACATCGTGCGGGGCAGGTATGAGAAGAGGCAAAAACAAATGTAAGTCATAATACCAAAAACAGTAAGCATATGAGAGTAGCGATCACTTCAAAAGGAAATAACCTGGATGCATTGCTCGATGAGCGGTTTGGCAGGTGCAGCTGGTTTGTGATCTATGACACGCAAACCCGGTCGACTGAATTTATCCCCAACCCTCATAAAGATGCCGAGGAAGGCGCCGGCCCGGCAGCGGTGGAGCTGATCGCTTCCCGTAAGGTAGAAAAAATCATATCGGGTGAATTTGGGTTGAAGATCAAACATTTGCTGGATAGTTTGAAAATACAGATGATCGTGATTAAAAAACAAGATAAAACCATCAAAGAACTGATAGATATACTTCAGCATTAGTGGTTCATAATTTTCAATACAGTTGGGTTGCAAAGAATTTCCTCACTGTATGCAGATCAGATTTTTTTTAAAAAAACAAATAAAAAAGGAGGTAAAAATGCCAGGAATGAACAGAAAAGGTCCTTTGGGCGATGGTCCCATGACCGGTCGTAAAATGGGAAGATGCAATCCCGGAAACCATACAGAAGAAGATCGTCCTAACAGAAAAAGAGGCAGAAATTGGGGGGCTGAGGAAAACAGGATTGATGAGTCACAGCGTGACCCATTTGAAGGCGGCAGAGGTGAAAGACAAAGAAGAAGACGCAGGTTGGGAGGTCGGTAAAACGACCTTCCTTTTCCTGTTATCGCCGGATCAAAACTTTCCCCCATGATCATTTCAGCTCAATATTGCGTAATAATTTTAATGTAAACAAGATGATGAACAAGAAAATTGCTATTCCTATGGAGAATGGTGCTTTGTGCGCCCATTTCGGTCATTGCCAGAGCTTTGCCATTGTATCTGTAGACCAGAACCAGATCAAAGAAATTCACTTTGTCGTTCCCCCTGAGCATCAACCCGGTTTATACCCACGTTGGGTAGCTGATATGGGGGTTACGGATGTAATTGCCGGTGGTATGGGGCAAAAAGCCATTCAGTTGTTTCATGAACAAAAGATAAATGTGTTTACCGGAGCACCCATGAAACCAGCCAAAGAACTGGTAGAGGATTTTTTGAGCGACAACCTTTCCCTGTCTGCCAACTATTGCGATCACTAAACAATGCAAACCCCCTTTAGAATTGCCGTAGCCAGCGGGAAAGGCGGAACAGGAAAAACCCTTTTCTCATCCAATATGTTTGCTTCACTTGCCAGACAGGGCATTGATGTTGCTTTCATTGATTGTGATGCGGAAGAACCCAATGCAGGTATTTTCTTTGAAACTGATTTTGTCTCTAAAGAACAGGTTAATCAGGAGGTTCCTGTTATTGATACAGATAAATGTACCTTCTGCAATCAGTGTCATGACGCCTGCCGCTACCATGCCATCTTTTCCTTGCCCGATTCGCAGATTATTCAGGTAATAGAAGATCTGTGCCACGATTGTGGTGCATGTTATCATGCCTGCAGGTTTGATGCCATCACACCCAAAGTTTTCCCTTTGGGAGATGTAAATACCTATCGTTGCAAAGGTTATGATGGAAAACTCATTGAAGCCAGAATGCATGCCGGCATATATTCACCCGTAAAGATCATAGACAGAGCCATTCAGAATAATTCAATGGCAGGGGTAACGATTCTTGATTCTCCGCCCGGAACCTCTTGTCCGTTCATACACACTGTAGCTTATTCTGAATATGTAATTCTGATTACGGAATCCACCCCTTTTGGTGTAAATGATTTGAAGCAGGCGGTAGCGGTATTAAAAGAGATGAAAAAACCTTTTGGGGTAGTTGTAAACAGAGTTGGGTTAGGCAACCATGAGGTTTTTCGTTATCTGAAAAAAGAAAAAATTGACTTATTATGGCAGATACCTTTTGAAAAAAGGATTGCAAGACTTTACTCGGAAGGGAAACTGATCATAGATGAGCATCCTGTTTGGGATCAGAGATTCATGTCCGTTTATGAATATATAATTGGAAAATATGGAATTGGCAGTAATTAGTGGAAAAGGTGGTACTGGTAAGTCCAATCTGACTGCATCGCTGGTTAGTCTGGCATCATCGGTAATTTTAGCCGACTGCGATGTAGATGCCGCCAATCAGCACATCCTTTTTCAACCCCGGGTATCCGGCGAAGAAACTTTTACCGGCAGCGAAAATGCTGTGATCGATACTGCTAAATGCACCCATTGTGGTATATGTGCCCAACACTGCCGCTTTGGTGCCATCAATCATCAACCCCATCAAACGACGATATCAGAGATATTCTGCGATGGATGTGCCTTCTGTGTTGCGGTATGCCCCGAAGATGCCATCAGCATGCAGAAGCATAACAAAAGCCGCCTGTTTACGGGCGATTTCAGGTATGGGGAGATGGTGTATGGTATTCTTGCTCCCGGCGAAGAGAATTCCGGGAAACTGGTAAACCTGGTGAAGGCGAAAACAAGAAATCTCGCCCGCAAAAAGCAGATTCAAAATATTATTATTGATGGTCCTCCCGGGCTTGGTTGCCCGGTTATTTCATCTATATCAGGAGCAACCGATGTTTTGGTAGTTTGTGAGCCTTCTCTCACCGCCATTCATGATCTGGAGAGGGTATTATCGCTATTGCAAATATATAATTTTCGTGTTTGGGTCGTAATTAACAAGTTTGATCTGAACCTTGTTTTAACCCGCCTCATTGAAAAGATCTGTCATGAACGCCAGATTACCCTGGCAGGAAAGATCCCCTTCGATGAAAATGTGGTAAGAGGCATGACCATGTGTAAAACCATCACAGAATATAAACCTGATTCACCTGCGGCAAAAGCTGTAAACCATATTTATAACCAGATATTTGGTGATGCAAATACAGATATAAAAGAAACAGAAAACCATAAGGGTTTTGATGTTGCTAACGGGTAATTTTATGGGTTTTTGCCAGGTTGTTGTGTAAAATAGTAAAAATGATTACCAGGTCTTTACCTGAAAAATAATAACATACCTGTAAAGGGTATTAAATTCACAGAAATATAAATTTTAAAAATTAAAATGATGAAATCAGTTTCTTTATGGACAAGACAATTCCAATCTGTTGTTGACAATGGC
>CAZPVB010000077.1:0-16411 GCA_964589855.1 uncultured Bacteroidales bacterium | reverse complement strand
GAATGCATCTGCTAGGTCATATACGATAAGACCAATTGTGTTGAGCGGTTGTCGCCACTGATGGGCAATGTTTCCAATCATTTCTCCCATGGCTGCCTGCCTGGACTGCAAAAGCATCAATTCATCCTTCTCCCGGTTTCTCTTTACTTCAATCTGCACCTGATTTTCAAGATTTTCATTAAGTTCTTCCAAAAGGTTTTTCTGAAGGTTTAATTGACTTTCAACAGTTTTTCTTCTTTCTACCTCCGCTTCCAGATCTTTATTGAGCATTTTTTGCTCGAAATTGGCCAATTCCATTTTTTGAAAAGCAGACTCAAGTTTTTCCTCCATAAGTTTGCGTTCAGTAATTTCTTCTTTTATGGCCAAATACTCTACTACTTCACCATTTTTGTTTTTTATGGGAGTAATGGTAGCAGATTCCCAGTAAAAACTACCATCTTTTTTCTTATTTTTAAAATCACCTTTCCAAACTTTACCATCTTTAATGGTTTCCCAAAGGTTTTTGTAATATTCATCGGATTGATCGCCGGATTTCAATATTCGTGGATTTTTCCCGATGGCTTCTTTAATCTTATACCCTGTGGTTTCTTCAAATTTGGGATTGGCAAAAAGAATATTGCCATCTAAATCGGTAATCACAATGGTATTGGCACTCTGCATTACCGCCGACTGGAATCTGTTAAACTGTTGCTGCCCTGTTTTAGATTCCAGCAGGATAGATGAATAAGATTCTTTCAGCTTATTTAATTGATGCTCCAGTTCGCTATTGTGTGTGTTATTTTGCAAAGTAATGATCAGGAATCCACTTTCAATATCCAACCAAAATACCTCTGCGACAAACGATATCTCATTCCCCTTTTTATCTTTCAACCATAAATTTTCCTTAACACCATGCCCTGTTCTAAAAAAACAACTTAACTTTTTTATAAACAATTGAAAAGAATGATAATTAGAAAGATTGTCATTTATATCTTCATCCGTTTTTTTAAAATGGAAATGCAGATTATCAGATACTTTCAATATGTTGAGGTCTTTTTGAATAATCAGATAAGAAGTGCCTATCAGGTCATAAGCCTTTGCATAAGTATCGATATTTTTTGTGTCATAAGACAGATGATTCCACTCTTTCATGACCATATAAATAATTTTGAAAGAAAGCACATTTCGTTGTTGAAATAAACCAGAATAATTAGAATTATCTTGACGAAGTGGTACTTTCAGTTTCTAATCCTGGCAATAATTACAAATCAATCCAGAAATTTTAAATATTTTTGTAAACTAAGTCATACGTTTTATTTTACGGCAAAAAAACCAAAAAGTTTAGACTGGCAAATCAGCAAAAAAATTTGCACTTGCCCTGGTATATGATATTCTATTGAGAGGATCAGAATACGTGTAGGTTTTGAAAGAAAAAATTACGGACGTAATATTTCGTTTGTAATAATGGTTCTCAGTTCCTGAAACATGTTTTGTAAATCTGCTACCAGTTGCTTTGATTCCGAAAAATCATGTTCTTTGTTGAGTTTATCCATGATTTTGAGTAGATTGAAAATTCTGCTGCATCCAATTGTCCCTGATAATCCTTTCAATGTATGCACAGCAGTATAATAGGTATCAAAATCATTTTTTTCTGTACTAACTTCTATCTCAAGAATCAAATCCTCAGTATCTGATATATAACTTTGAAATATTTCTTTCAGAAAATCAGGATTTTTAGCTGTACTGCTTTTCAGTTTTTGCAATGTATCAGGATTGATATGCGGTATTTTATTAAGATCTTCAGGTGACTTATCTATCATATGGTTCTTTTAAAAGTCAGTAATAAAAATGTAGATCGAAATCAAAGATATTTTTTTTACAGGACACATGGTTTTGAGATAGTTTTCAGTAAGGTATTCACTTAACGACTGTAACTTTCTCTTTCTGGTTTACGTGGAGTTTCCATTTAAGTAATTTTTCGTACAAGTCTTCAGATTTCACTGGTTTTGAAATGTAATCTGCTACACCATAAGAGAAATACTTCTTTTTGTCAGCTTCCAATACATTTGCACTTAGCGCAATGACCGGGGGATGCATTTTAAATTTACTCTTCATTACCCTCATTGTTTCCAATCCATCCATTACGGGCATAACCATATCGAGCAAAACAACATCGTAATCCTTATTGAGCATCATTTCAATGGCTTGTTTGCCATTTTCTGCCAGATCAACATTGCATTTCACATGTTTAAGCATCAGCGCTATCACTTTTTGATTGACCACTTTATCTTCTACATATAAAATCTTGCTGCCTTCCAGGTTTTTCAGATCTTCCATCTGCTTTTCTGCTGACAAATTTTCAGGGTAATTATCTGGTGTAAGCACTTTAGCAAGGAATGTAAAATAAAATGTTCGTCCATGTTTTTTGTTGTTGGCATGAAAACCAATGGTGCCACCCAGGAGTTCAACAAGTTTCTGTGAAATAGCAATGGCAGAATCACTGCCTTCATTTCCTTGTACAAAAAGGCTTTGCCCAAGATCATAAGACTTGTAGATAGACTTTAAGACCCGGGAATCAACGGTTTTGCTATTATCAGCGACTTCAAGCAATACTGTCAGTTGATCCTCATGAATACGGTCAAGTTTTGTTCTGATGGCAATACTTCCTGATTCGCTGTTTTCAACGGCATTTGACAACAGATTGGTAATTACCTGAAAAAGACGATCCTTATCTGTAGAGATATAATCAGGAATGTTAGGATCGTGCTCTATGGCAAGGTTAAGATCTTTATGACGGGTAAGGGCATAAAACAATGCTTCAGTTTTTTTAATCAAATCTGAGAATTTAAAGCTTTTGTTGTTAAGATGCAGCTTTCCAGTTTCCGTCATGGAAAGATCAAGGATATTATTGATAATATTGAGCAAGCCTTCACTGGATTCTTTGATGGTTTTCGAAAGTTCTAATTGTTCATGATCCAGTTTGGTTTTGATGAGAAAATCGACCATACCCATAATACCATTGATGGGTGTTCTCATTTCATAACTCATATTGGCAAGCACATGCTGCTTGGCTTCAGAGGTTTTCAGTGCAACTTCTGCATTGTAACGCATTTCCTGGCTGATCTTCTGATCCGTAATATCCTGTATGATAAATACAACTGTTTTCAGGTCACTCTTTTCATCATTGATAACCCTCTTGTTTGAGTATATATTTTTTATATGCCCCTTATTGGTAATGATTCTGAAAGTAAAGATCTGCGTATTATCTTTCTTGCTTTTATTTTTTTCTTTAGAGTAGGCAAGAAAGTTTTGCTTGTCGTCGGGGTGTATGATCTCAACAAATTTGTCATAATCAAAAAACTTTCTTCTTTCAGGAGAGATATCTGCAATATCAAAAAACGTATCTGAAAAGAATATTTTATCCAGTTTAAGGTCTTTTTCCCAAAACCCAATTTTTGCAATTCTTTGTATCTCCTGCAGTTTCTCTTGATTTTCGCGTAAAACCTTTTCAAGTTTTTTGGATTCTATGATTTGCCCGAACTTTTCAGAGATATTTTTAAGTAGTATTTTTTCGTTGAAGTGGAATGGATCCTTGTTTATTTTCGGTTTTTCCTCCAGGTAAACCACCTTCAGTTGTCCTAATTTTTTCTTTTGTACTTTAATCGGAACCACATACGCCCAGGGAGTATCTTTATAATTTTTTGACTCGTAAACTTTATCGTCAAAAATGATTTGCACGCCAATGTCATGCGAATATTTTAATCCTACGGGTATAATCTCAATGGATTTGTGTATAATATCTTCAAAAGAAATACCGGGCACCCCGGATATATCAGAAATATCATAAAGGCAATTGATTTGTTTGATCTTCTGATTGAGGTTGGAAGTAAGCTCATTATACGATTCCTCCGACTTTTTGCGGTCTGTAACATCTGTAATGAGCGTTACCGATCCTTTTGTCCGAAGATTTTCATCCAATATAGGTGCCGAGCTTAGGCTTACCCACAGCATATCGCCTGCTATATTCTTCATTTTTACCTCATAATGATCGGAAATACCCAATTTTTGAAGTTCCATTTTGTCTTTAAAAAGTTTTTGGTCTTCATAGGTCAGTAAAAACCTGTCGAGACTTTCACCTATCAGGGAACTGCGATCTTCGATACCAAGAATTTTTGATGCTTTGGCATTGATAAACTCTATTTTGAAGTTATGATCCAAAGCAATCAAACCTTCATTGAGGGTTTTAATGAGTGTCTGATAGTTTTCCTCGCTCTGTCGCAACGCTTTTTCTGTATTGTTCTTTTCCCTGATCGTATTTTTCAAATGTTGAATATGACTTCGCTTTTCCTTTAACCGATAGAAAATGAAAACAGAGAAAGAAATGGAAAGAAGAAGCAACAACAGAACCATTACAAGAATAATAACATTGCTGTTTGTACCTGTGTTTGATACAGTTTGATTTAATACAATATGAGGGGTCAGCAAAACGCTGGTAATTTCCAAATTATGCGTAAACTCTTTAGCGTCGAATAAGCTCATGACAGGCTCTGTAGAGAAGTCATACAAAGCGGAAGGGTTGGTAAATTGGGGGTTAGAATCGGTGGCATACAACCTGGTACAGTCTGTAAAAAAAATAATAAAAACAAAGGAGACCAGAAATTTTACCAAGATATTATTGTTTAAAAACATCAGTTATGATTTGTTTCAGGATGGTTGATACTTATTATCAACAAATTATTCTTCAAAAAAATCCCATTACATTGATTTCAAAGAAAAAATAATTTTCGAAAATACAAAAAATTACACAGAAAAGATATTAGTAATTCGTGCAAACTGCTACAAATCAATATTTTTCAATCAAACATCAGAAAAGTTTAGACCTTTTGCGAAAAAAAGATAACAAAATATTTTCATACCCCTCCTTTATGTCGGCAGGCACGAAATCAATCTGATATTGCATACATTTTAGTTTTAGGTCAGCAAAATATTTTCTAACAGATGAATGATATTTTTCTTTGAGCTCAGCAGGATTTACTTTTAATTCCTTTCCGGTTTCCATATCAACAAAGCGGTAAGGACGGTTTTTATAGTCAAAATTTAGTTCAAGGTCTTTATTATAAACATGGAAAAGAATAACTTCATGTTTATTGTGTTTTAGGTGTTGCAGGGCACTGAAAAGTGCATCCGGGTCATTTTGAGTAGCCATCATATCACTAAAAAGAACAACCAGCGAGCGCTTGTGAATTTTATCAGCAATTTCATGTAAAACCTTTGCCGGGTCAGATTTTTGGTTTAGTTGCTCTTCCTTACCCTCAATCATATTTTCAAGATAACTAAAAAGAAGTTTGTTATGTGTAGGGTTTGATTTCACTGGGGTGTGAATATCAATTTGATCAGAAAACGTGGTTAAACCAACGGCATCGCGTTGTTTCTTCAGTAAAAAGATCAATGATGCTGCTGCCTGTATAGAAAAATCAAGTTTTGATAATTCATCTTTGTTTTGAAAAGCAGGAAAAAGCATTGAAGAAGAATGATCGATCACCAATTGGCATCTCATGTTTGTTTCTTCTTCGAATTTTTTCACAAACAATTTTTCTGTTCTTCCGTAAAGTTTCCAGTCGATATGTTTTGTTGAATCACCGGGATTGTAAATTCGATGTTCAGCAAATTCCACCGAAAATCCATGAAAAGGGCTTTTGTGCAATCCTGTAATAAAACCTTCAACAACCTGTCTGGCAAGCAATTCAAGGTTTTCAAATTTTTTATATTGCGCTTTTTCAAAAGTTGTACTCAAAATTGATAAGGTTTTATGAAGAAAATAAATGGAGATTGTTGTTAAAGTCAGGTGTTTGATCTGATAGTATTCTGGTTCAGGGATTGTGCAGTTTTGAAAACTATGGAATTTACCATATTAATTGCATTGTATTGAGTTTACCGAAACAACTGTTTGCAAAACAACCATAACCATAAGGCAGAGATCGGATATTTTGCAGGGACAGCAAATACATTAAAAAAGGGTGCTGCTACATTTACAGACACCCTTTTCTATAGTGGGTAAAAAATCTCATGAACATTTTCTATCCAAGCAATCCTTCAATTTTGGTTGTAAGAACCGATTTGGGAACAGCGCCGACCTGTTTGTCAGCCACTTCGCCATTTTTGAAGAAAAGTATGGTAGGGATGTTTCTGATGCCATATTTAGTAGCTACTCCGGGGTTAGAATCAACATCTAACTTACCTACCAGAGCTTTACCTTCGTATTCGGTTCCAATTTCGGCTACTATGGGGGCCACCATACGACAAGGTCCACACCACTCTGCCCAAAAATCAACCAATACGGGTTTATCCGATTTCAATACTAACTCATCAAAATTACTGTCTGTTAGTTCTACTGCCATAATTTTTTAAATTTAAAATGATATTTTACACTAATAATTTCAATTTTTATTCATCCTTACTCAGGATTAACGAAAAACATGACTAAAAAGTTTTGTTTCACTGTTTTGCTAAGCAAAGCCTAAAATTAAAAAATATTCATCAATTCAGTTTATATTTAAACTTATTTTTTTTCAGAAGATCGTTTAAAAAACCAATAGGTTCCACTTTTATTTTTCTGGAAAGCATTTCCACTGAATTTTTTTCCAGGTCATCATGAAATTTTATTCTTAGGCGGCACTTGCCCTGATGTTTATTTACTCTATCGATGAGAAAATCAACAAATTCATCGTTGATGTCGGTGATTGGAATCTCTACCAGCAAACCAGTTGCCATTTTCTCAATCAGATCAGTGAGCAGCATCATCGATTTCACTTTGACTTCTAATTGATTTGGATTATTAAACCTTGATTGCACTGTGGCTTTCACAAAAACAAAATTATCTTTTTGTAAAAAATGCTTTACTTTCAGATAATCCTCTGAGAAAAGGGTAAGATTGAGAGATTCATTGTAATCTTCTATGGTAAAACTTCCAAAGGGTTTACCTGTTTTGGTAAATTTATGCTGCACGCCTATGATCACACCTGCAAAGCTGAGTTCGCGGTTACGTAACCTTTCCAGATCGGCAAGATCAGACAAATTATGACTGCAATACTGCTCTATCTGTATCCTGAAATTATCAAGCGGGTGCCCTGATATATACATACCGGTTACATCCTTTTCCTTTTTGAGCATTTCCAGTTGCCCCCATAGTGGGCAATCCGGCAATACAGGGTCAGGTATTACACTTTCTTCGCTATCACCGAAAAGATTCATTTGCGATGAATTGTTATCTTTTGAGACGGCGTTGGCATACTTGATCAGTTTATCGGTAAAAGTACCGCTGTTTTCATCCTCTGACCAAAAAAACTGTGCGCGGTGTACATTCTCAAAACAATCAAATGCGCCTGCCATTGCCAGCGATTCAATAACCCTTTTATTTACGGCTCTGAGATTAATTCTTTGCATGAAATCAAAAATATTCTTGTATGGTCCGTTTTCCAACCTTTCCTGCACTATATTTTCCACTGCGCCCTCTCCTACCCCTTTGATGGCGCCCATTCCAAAACGGATTTCACCTTTATCATTCACCACAAAATTAAAAGCAGACTCGTTGACATTGGGTCCCAGCACAGGAATGCTTTGCCGCTGGCATTCCTCCATAAACTGGGTGATCTTTTTAATATCGCTGAAGTTGTTGGTAAGAACAGCTGCCATATATTCGGCAGGATAATTCGCTTTCAGGTAACCCGTTCTGTAAGCGACCACTGAATAAGCGGCAGAGTGCGAACGATTGAACCCATACTGGGCGAATTTTGCCATTACATTAAAAATCTCTTCGGCCTTTTTCTTGGGAACACCCTTATTGGTTGCCCCATCTACAAAAATGGATTTTTGCTTATCCATTTCTTCTTTTTTCTTTTTCCCCATGGCACGTCTGAGAATATCGGCAGAACCAAGAGAATAACCCGCCATGATTTGTGCGGCCTGCATGATCTGCTCCTGGTATACCATGATGCCGTAGGTCGGCGTTAAGATCTCTTCCAGCCATTCATGGGCATATTCGGTTTTTTGCAGCCCCTGTTTGCGGTTGATAAAGTCAGGGATAAAATCCATCGGACCCGGGCGATAAAGGGCATTCATAGCAATCAGATCTTCAATATTGGTAGGTTTGAGTTCACGCAAATATTTTCTCATTCCTTCAGACTCAAACTGGAAAGTACCTACGGTATCACCTCTTTGATATAACTCGAATGTTTTTTCATCTTCCAGTGGTATTTTCTCAGGATCAATGGTTTTTCCGTATCTGAACTCAATATTTTTCACACATTCTTTAATGACAGAAAGCGTTTTCAGTCCCAGGAAGTCCATTTTGAGCATCCCTACAGATTCCACGAATTTGCCGTCATATTGCGTAACAGGCAGATCAGAATCTTTTTGGGTGCTCAAAGGGATGCACTCCGTAAGATCCGTGGGCCCAATGATAACACCACAGGCATGAATGCCTGTCTGGCGGTTAGACCCCTCCAGTATTCTTGCAAATTTGAGTGTTTCTTTGATGAGCGGATTGGGATCCTGCAGTGCTTCCTTTAATTCAGGTACCTCTTTATATGCCTCATCCAGAGAAGTTCCCGGTTTCTCAGGTACAAGTTTCGCCAGTCTGTCTGCTTCCGGCAAAGGCAATTTCAAAACCCTTGCAACATCGCGTATTGAAGACTTTGCTCCCATTGTACCAAAAGTAACAATTTGCGCTACCTTTTCACGACCATATTTATTGATCACATAATCCATCACTTTTTCGCGCCCCTCATCATCAAAATCGATATCAATATCGGGCATGGAAACCCTTTCAGGATTGAGGAATCGTTCAAAAAGCAAACTGTATTTTATAGGATCTATACTGGTGATGCCAGTACAAAAAGCGACTGCTGATCCTGCAGCACTTCCCCTGCCAGGTCCTACAGCCACATCCATCTTTCTGGCTTCATTGATCAAATCCTGCACAATGAGAAAGTATCCTGCAAATCCCATATCCTTTATGATCTTCAGCTCATAGTCAAGGCGTTCCTTTACTTCGGTGGTAACTTCATCATAAAACTTTTCTGCTCCCTGGTACGTGAGGTGCTTTAGATAATCATCTTCATTATCAAATCCATCTGGAAGTGGAAAAACGGGCAGCAAAATGTCTCTGGTGATCTGATATTCTTCAACTTTATCAACAATTTCGCGCGTGTTTGCCAACGCTTCAGGGATATCCTTAAACAATTCTGCCATTTCTTCGGGAGTTTTGATGTATTCTTCGCCCGAATACTTCATCCTGTCGGGGTCTTCAAGGTCTTTTCCTGTTTGAAGACATATCATGATGTCGTGTGCTTTTGCATCTTCTCTGTTTATGTAATGACAATCGTTGGTGGCAATTACCTTGCGATCATATTTTCTGGCAAGTTCAATGAGTTTGCGGTTCACAATATCCTGCTCTTCGAGTCCGTGCCGTTGTAATTCAAGATAAAAATCGTCTCCAAAAATATCTATGAATTCCCGCATTTTTTCTTCTGCTTTTTCATCACCTGATTTAAGAATAGCTTGTGGTATTTCGCCACCGATACAAGCAGAGCTGGCAATGATACCTTCGTGATATTTCCGTAAAACCTCCTTATCTATTCTGGGTGTGTAGTAAAACCCTTCGAGAAATCCTATAGATACAATTTTGGAAAGATTTTCATACCCTTTTTTGTTTTTTGCTATCAGAATGAGGTGGTGACCACTACGATCCTGCTTACCTCTTTTATTGTGTCTGCTGCTTTCGGTCACATAAACTTCGCAACCTATCAAAGGTTTGACTCCATGGGCTTTGGCAGCCTTTGTAAAATGCATTACACCATACATGTTTCCATGATCGGTAATAGCAACTGCATTCATGCCCGAATCGGCAACTTTTTTCATGAGTACATCAATTTTTGATGCACCATCGAGAATGGAAAAATTTGTATGTAAATGTAAATGTGTAAAATCTGTCATATACCTTCTTTTATAATGTTTGTATATCAAAAATATACAAAAATCGTTGGATTATTTGTTTAACTTGTTCACATTTTGCCATAAGTTATCAACCTGACATTTTGAAAAACATAAAGAAATTTTCAAAACCCCATGTTGGACATTGGTATTATAAAGATATATATATTGGGAAATCACGCCATGAAGGCATTCATGACAAAAACTAACATAACACTGAATTGCAATGCTTTGAAAGTTACAGGAAGAATTATTGATAGTTGAATAAGAAACAGTAAAACACAATTCAAACTCCTGATCACAGAAACACTTCTGAATGGTAAATGTACCTTATCAGAATCATGCAATCAATCCTTAACCGGTAATTATAGTTCGGTTGGATGCATACGCCCTGGATATTGCTGAAGTGCTTCTTCCAGGCAAATCATTGCGTTTTTGAGGTCATTCACATTCAGAACATAAGAGATTCTCACCTGGTTTTTGCCTGCTCCCGGTGTAGAGTAAAATCCTGTTGCCGGAGCAAGCATTACTGTTTGATTATTGTATTGAAAATCTTCCAGCAACCATTGGCAAAACTTGTCTGAATCATCAATAGGCAATTTTGCAGTAACATAAAATGCACCTTTAGGCACGGGGCATACTACGCCATCCATATCGTTCATCATTTTCACTACGGTATTTCTTCGTTGCAGATACTCAGCCAGCACTTCACTGAAATAAGAATTGGGGGTTTCCATGGCTGCTTCAGAGGCAATTTGCCCCAGGGAAGGGGGGCTAAGGCGTGCCTGGGCAAATTTCATAGCAGTATTCATGATCTCTTTGTTGTGCGATATCAGACAACCTATTCGTACACCACAGGCACTGTATCTTTTGGAAACCGAGTCGATAAGCACTACATTGTTTTCAATGCCTTTCAGGTTCATCACCGAATAGTGTTCATGGTTATCATAGCAAAACTCACGATAAACCTCATCTGCAAAAAGAAAAAGATCATGTTTTTTCACAATTTCACGCAATACTTCCAGTTCCTCTTTAGAATAAAGATAACCGGTGGGGTTGTTGGGATTGCAAACCATGATGGCTTTGGTTTTGGGACCAATTGCTTTTTCAAATTCGCTTATGGGGGGCAGTGCAAAACCGGTCTCAATATTAGATATGATGGGTTTAACCTTCACACCTGCACTTGTTGCAAACCCATTATAGTTGGCATAAAATGGTTCGGGAATGATGATCTCATCGCCTTCATCAAGACAAGACTGCACCGTAAACAGTATCGCTTCAGAGGCACCGGCCGTCACAATTATTTCATCAGGAGTTATCTGAATACCATGCCTTTCATAGTATTTACAGATTTTTTCCCGGTAAGATAGAATACCAGCAGAATGACTGTATTCAATCACTTTCATATCAAGACTGTGCATAGCGTGAAGCATTGCTTCAGGTGTGGCAATATCGGGTTGACCAATATTGAGATGATAAACCTTTACACCTTTTTGTTTCGCTTCTTCGGCATAAGGTACCAATTTCCTGATGGGACTGGCCGGCATTTTACGACCTTTTTCTGATATTTGTGGCATGTTCGATAATATTTTAATATAACTGATGGGTGAATAGTTTGAATCAAAGCTTCTTTGCCGTAACAACTTCTCCGGTAAAGCAAATAATTGTTGTTCCTTTTTCGGAATTGGAATGAATTGTTAGATTACGCGTAAAAGATCCTAAACGTGAGGCATCATAGCGTATCTGGATTGTATCCTGTTCCCCGGCAGCAACGGTTCTTCGGGGAGATGAAGGTACAGATAAACCACAACTACCTCTGACATTTGATATTTTCAACGGAATATCAGATTGGTTTTTTACTTCCAAACTATAATTCATGCTTTGCTTCCATTGCAGAGAACCAAAGTCAATACATTTTTCATGAGTTATTGTGCTGATGTTTTTACCATCAAAAATCAAAACCGACCCATTATCCTGTGCTTTTAAAGGAATCGAAATAACAAAAAATAATACCAAATAAAAAAACCACAGATGCTTCCCTGATCTGATTAGTCTGTAAAACAATTTGTTCATCAAAACATGTATTCAATTAGGTTTAGAGGATAATACTGAAAAAGAATGACATTTATTATTCAACATTCAATTACAGGGTAATTACTTGATGAAGTTGATAATCTCTTCAAAAATTCTGTCAATTGATAATTACAACTTTTCCGGCAAAATTACAAATTTGGTTTGAATATTCTTTTTTAATTTACCCCCCGAAAGTCTTTATGCTATTTCCAAGTCAGGAGATAAAATATTTGCTTCAACTCTAAATTTAGATTGATAAATTAACTATATTTAGCGGGCATTTATCAAATTGGCCAGTTGCCATAAATATTGCTATGGTTTTATTCAACATTACATTTACAGGAAAATTTACCATAGAATGGAAAAAATCGTCAGACTTATCACATTATTATTTTTAGGATTTACCTTTCATCAATGTAATTATATGAAGACAGAAGAAAAGAAAATAGTATTGCCTGAAGAAATTTTTGTTTGCAATGGCAAAGCGTTTTCCAGTTTCAGTAATGATACCATACGGTCAGAAGGTATATTTACTCACCAAAGAGAAAGCATGGCCAAAAACAGGGCGCGAATTGACGCACAAAACCAGATTGCTTATATTTACCAAACCTTTTTCTCCGAAAGAAACGGGGAAGATGACTATATAAACGCGATTGATTCTGCTACAGAGGCAGAAAAAAGCAGGAAACAGAAAAAGGTGGATTTAACCATCCGGAACATGAAGATCGTATGCAGTGAAACAAATTTTGAAGATGGTGAGTACCGGGTAAAAGTTGTTGTTGAAGTAAGCATTCATGACGTAAGTCCTCCTGCCTAAGTCCTTTAATTAATCTTACACTACTACTTTTCAATTACTTCAAATTCTGTTCTTCTGTTAAGTTGACGACCTTCTTCGGTATCGTTACTTGCAACGGGTTTATCAAATCCATACCCTTTAAAACTAAGTCTTTCAGGATCAATGCCTCTTTCTATCAGAAAATCAACCACCGCTTTTGCTCTTTGCTCAGAGATTCTTTTGTTTACAGCAGCAGAACCAACGTTGTCTGTATGACCAGCTACTTCAATCCTAACAGAGGGATTATCAGACAGGAGTTTGATAAGAATCCCCAATTCTACATATGATTCGCTTGAAAGGGTATAGCTTCCGGTATCAAAAAAAATATTATTCAAAACAATACTTTGTCCCACTTCAACTCTTTTCAGATTTATATTATTAATGATCTCTCTGGCAATTTCATTCTCTGCCACCTTCATATTTTCAGAGTGAAAAAGATAGTCTTCTGCACTTACAGAGATCCCGTAATTTTTCCCACCCGGCAAGGATATCAAATATTCTCCCGATTCAATATTGTTGGTAAACTCGGCGAGCAACTCTTCGGTTTCGTTGTCATATAATTCAATAATTGCATTTACAGGATCCTGATTTTGGGAATCAAGAATTTTACCTCTTAAAATAGTCATTGGAATAACGGGAACATCAACTTGATTTTCCATCAGGTTGAAATCAAGAGGCTTTGTATGATGTGCAATAAGGTTGTCGAGTGTAGGTGATGATTGTCGTTTTTCAGGACCTAAGAATGTGATCATAAAAATATCACTACCGCCCAGATTGTCAGGGGTCATCGTAGAATAAAATGCTTTTTCTCCTTTAGTTTCGAGCACAAAGAACATATCATCTCCGGGTGTATTTACAGGATATCCAAGATTTTCTGGTTGTATCCATCGTCCATTTCTAAATTCAGTTTTAAAAATATCCATACCTCCCATCGAATTATGTCCTTGCGAACTAAAATAGAGTGTAACATCATCTTCTGCCAAAAAAATGCTTATTTCATCAAATTCGGTATTCACTGTAGATCCGAGATTTACGGCATCTTCCCATCTGTCCTTTTCGTTTTTCTGTGATGTCCAGATATCTTTACCTCCATATCCACCAGATCTTTCACTGACGAAGAATGCCTGCCTTCCATCGGAAGAAAACACGATACTGGTTTCCTGACTACCTTTTACAGAAAAAGGAGCAGGAAGTTTTTTCGGTTTAGACCATTTGTCATTTTTGAATTGGCTAACATACAGGTCTCCTCCCTTTTCACCTCTGTATACAAACAAAGAATTTCCATCGGCGGAAATGCCAGCAATGGCATCATGTGATTTACTGTTTATCCTGCCTGGAAGAACCGTTGCGTCTGTCCATTGGTCTCTTCTTATATGAGAGACCATAATATTTTCGTAGTACTTATGATCAACCTCGTCAATTTTGGCTTTTTTACTCAACGGACGCCGGGTTGTAAAATACATTTGCCTGCCGTTGGGAGAAAAGACCGGACTGTAATCATCATATTCCGAGTTCACTTTTTCGCCCAAATTGTCAATGAAAACCCGTATGGGGGATTGCACCATCTGCATAGCATTTTCACATTCTCTGATTCTCTTGTCTATCCTGCTTTTTTGTTGAATAATTTCCTGCGGTGAGAGCGACTGCCGGTAAAACCTGAACTGATCCATTGCTTTATCAAACATATAATTCTGTTGGTAAGCAATGCCCATCAGAAAATATACTTCCAGCGTATTTACATTCAATTCAATTGCTTTTTCAAGATAAGGGATTGATTTATCTCTGAATGCCGAATAAAGATAACATTCTCCTATACGCATATTTAGCTGGGCATTATCGGGGTTAAATTCGTAAGCTTCCAAAAAGTATTCAAGTGCTTTTTCGTAATTTCCCCATCCATCATTATAAAAATCGTTTCCTTTTTTCAGGTTTTTTTTGGCTTCACGTAGTCCTTTTTTATCGTGTGAAAAATATGCTTTGGAAAATTCTTTATTTTGCGCCCATAAATTTGAAAATGGGGTTTGCAAAACCAGTATGAATAGAAAAATACAAATGTTTTTCATGATGCATTTTATTGTATGACTTTGATACCAGTAAGAATTGATGCTTTTATTGTTCATTTTTTTATTTTTTTGATCGTTATCTATCTAAAAGTTCAGGCATTTTCAATGAAGAAGTTTTTTAAATAAAATTTGGGATAGGTTTTTTGATATCATTGCAAATAATCTTTAGCTTCTTTAATGCCTAACTCGTATGCCCTTATCCAATCCTGCCTGGCACCTTGTTTATCTCTCATCATTTCTCTGGCAATTCCCCGATTCAGGAATGCATCTCCCATGCGAGGGTTATTTTCAATGGCCAATGTATGGTCAGCGGCCGCTCCATCATAATCTTTGATCTTATATTTTAGTATGCCCCTGTTCGTTAGCGCTACTGCATTGGCAGGATCGTTTTGGATCACTTCATTCAGATCGCTGAGTGCCTCATCATATTTTTCGAGATTGGTATAGGCAATTGCTCTGTTGTTTAATGCATTGATATATCCAGGTTGCAACTTTATTGCAGTAGTAAGGTATTCAACGGCTTCATTGTACTGTTCCAGTTCAATGCGTAGACTCCCCATGTTGTTGAAAGTCAAAAACAATGTATTATCAAGAAAAACAGCTTGTTGATAATCTGATAAAGCGGCCTGCACTTCACCCATTTTCCGTAAAGTACTCCCCCTGTCATTATAAGCATAGGCAAAATCAGGTTTTATTTCAATGCATCGGGTGAAATCGGCCAAAGCTTTTGCATATTCATCGGTTTCAAAATACGTTATTCCTCTGTAATAATAAGCCAGGTAAAGATTATCCTTCCTGGAGATGGCTTTTGAAAAACCGCTAATTGCTTCTTCCGGTTTTTCCTGTTCCCTGTGCAGGATACCTTTTGCCAGATACGCCATTGGAAAATTGGGTAATTCTGCAATTACTTTATCAAAATCAACCAGTGCTCCGATATAATCATCTTTCTCAAACTTTACCACACCCCTGTTGTAATAAGCTCTGTAAAAACTGGGGTTTTCTCTTATAGAGGCATTAAAAAGTTCCAGACTTCTTTCTATATCACCTTGCTCGTAGTATGAAATTCCTTGGTTATAAAGTTTTTCGGCTTTCATTGCATTTTGGTTGCCAATTCTAACTGTATCAGTTTGTTGGGCAAAAACAATTCCGGCGTGTACAATAGTTAAAAATAGGGTTAGAAAATATTTTTGCATGGTTCTAAATTTTAGAGTAAACTTTTGTCTATCGTTTTTTGAATGTTGTGATAAATTTAAACAAAAGTATTCATTATAACCATCTATTTTATAAAAAATTTTGGTGCAATGAACCAAACCATGACAACAATATTTAAAACACACACGAGCATGATTAATGGCCTAACGACAAAGCGCGTAGCGCTTACATTATGGTAGAAATCTAATGCTACCAGTGAATCCAAAGGCGCGTAGCGCTGACATTATCGGTTTCTCATTAAAAACATAAGTACCTCATA
>CAZPVB010000076.1:3309-16515 GCA_964589855.1 uncultured Bacteroidales bacterium | reverse complement strand
GGGCAAAACTCCCGTTTGGTTATTTCAAAACAGACTATAATGTTCGGTGCTACTACAGAAATGGTAGTTGGGGGGAGTTGGAAGTATCTTCCTCTGAGTATGTAAATATTCATATGGCAGCCACCTGTTTGCATTATGGGCAGGAAGCATTTGAAGGAATGAAAGCATACAGAGGAAAAGATGGGAAAATAAGAATTTTCAGATGGAAAGACAATGCCGCCCGTTTAAAAAGTTCCTCGCAGGGGATATTGATGGCTGAGGTACCCGAAGATCTGTTTTTTGAGACTGTTAAAAAGACCGTGTTGCTAAATGCAAAGTATGTTCCACCTTATGGTCATGGTGCTGCTTTGTATATCCGTCCTTTGTTGCTTGGAACGGGTATTCAGGTAGGGGTAAATCCAGCCAATGAGTATCTGTTTATGGTTTTTGTTGGTCCTGTTGGACCTTATTTCAAAGAAGGTTTCAATCCTGTATCCATGCAAATTGTCAGGGATATTGATCGGGCAGCGCCATTGGGTACAGGCAATATAAAAGTAGGTGGTAACTATGCCGGAAGTCTCAGAGCAAGCGAGAGAGCAAAAAAAGAAGGGTTTGCCGCTGTTTTGTTTCTGGAAGCCAAAGAGAAAAAATATATTGATGAAGCAGGTCCGGCAAACTTTTTTGCTATCAAGGGTAATAAATACATCACTCCTAAATCCGAATCTATCCTGCCATCTATTACCAATAAAAGTTTGATGCAACTGGCAAAAGACATGGGATTGGAAGTAGAAAGGCGTGCCGTGGATGTTGATGAACTGGCAGGTTTTGACGAAGTTGGCGCTTGTGGTACTGCTGCCATCATTTCACCGATCAAAAAAATTGTTGATCGTGATTCCGGAAAAGTTTATGAATTTTGCAAAGATGGAAAAGCAGGACCTGTTTCAACGCAGTTGTATAAAAAACTTCAGGATATCCAGTATGGTGAGGTTGAAGATCAGCATAATTGGGTGACTTTGTTAGGGTAAACTTTACTTGTAAACTGAATGAAGATACAAAAAGGGGTTGCGGGTTTTTACTTGCGACCCCTTTTTTTGAAAGGGGCCGATTTTGGGTTTCCGATTTTTGGAATAAATATTTCTGATCTTCTACAGAGGGAAAAGCAGAAAAAGAAAAAATATGCCACCTAAGATGTTTATTGTATGTTGCTTTATGGTGATAAGAAAAAAGTAAAATGCCCTTACAAAAGATGATTTTTGATGTTTCCGCTTTGCAGGAGTTTGTCGAGGTAAGGTTCGTAAAGGCTTTTTTTCAACAGATTGAGATAATGAAAATTATGAAGGTCGCTGCCTATCAGGTCGATCATATTGGCGTCAATAAGTTTTTGCGCCATTTTCCTTACTTCTTCAGAATAATGACCTGTAAGTGAGGTTATATTCAGTTGAAATAAGAATCCCCGGTCTTTCAGTTCCTGGTATTTATTCATGTCATTATGCCAGAAAAGATATCTTTCCGGATGTGCTAAAATAATCTTATATCCTTTGATCTGCATGTCGAAACTTAAATCATAGAGATAAGGAGGTACTCCAAAATATGACAATTCCACCAAAACATGTTTATTGCTGAATGTCATGACTCTGTTTTCTTTCAATAAAATTTTAAACCCATCATCAATGAGATATTCAGCTGCTCCTACAATTTCAATATTAATTTTTTTTCTTTGCAGCTGCTCTCTAACTCCTTCCAATCTTTTTTGAATGATTTCGGGTGTGTTTTTATAGAAATCAATCATGATATGGGGGGTGGTAATTATTTTTTTGTATCCTAAGTTACTCATTTCCCTTATGAGTTCCACGCTGGTCTTCATGTCTGGTGATCCATCATCAATCCCGGGCACCAAATGTGAGTGCATGTCGGTAGCCAGCGCAGATACATCCACTGGCTGCGATAATTTCTTCCTTCTGAATAACCTGTCAAACATATAATATTAACAATTCGATGGTTTAGAAAATGCTTTCCTCAGGGATTGAACCCGGTTATTATAATAAAAACGGGAAAATCAATATTTGTTTAATCTTCCCAAAAAAGAAAATATCAAAAAATAAGCGCAGTATCTGCGCTGCAAGCGCCTATCTTTTCTCGTATTGTTCTTTGTAGTAACGCTGATAATCCCCGGAAGTTATACGTTCCATCCATTTTTTATTGTCAAGGTACCAGTCTACGGTCTTTTCCAACCCTTCTTCAAATTGCAGGGATGGAACCCAACCCAGTTCGTTTTTAAGTTTGGAGGCATCGATGGCATACCTGAGATCATGACCTGCTCTGTCTTTTACATATGTGATCAGCTGAGCAGATGTGCCTGGCTTGCGCGAGAGTTTCCTGTCCATAATCGTGCACAAAATCTTTATAAGGTCTATGTTCTTCCACTCATTATGCCCACCAATATTATATGTCTCACCGTTTTTGCCTTTGTGGTAAATAAGGTCGATGGCCTGTGCATGATCAATCACAAACAACCAGTCTCTGATGTTTTCTCCTTTTCCGTAAACCGGTAATGGTTTATTATTTACTATGTTATTGATAAACAAGGGAAGTAATTTTTCAGGGAATTGATAAGGACCGTAGTTATTGGAGCAATTTGATATGACAACAGGCAAGTTGTAAGTATGGTGCCATGCCCTCACAAAATGATCGCTTGCCGCCTTCGATGCTGAATAAGGACTTCTGGGGTCGTAGGCAGTTGTTTCTTCAAATAAACCCTCTTCACCCAGCGATCCGTAAACCTCGTCGGTAGATATATGATAAAACCTTTTTCCTGCTGTTTCCTGCCATTGCAGGCGAGCGGCATTCAGCAGGTTAACTGTTCCGATAACATTGGCGTTCACAAACTCCATCGGATTGGCAATAGACCGGTCAACATGACTCTCTGCTGCCAAATGTATAACACCTTCAAAATGATATTTTTCAAAAAGATCGAAAACCTGTTTGGCATTTGTAATATCACCTTTTTCAAAAACATAATTGGGTGCATTTTCAATGTCTCGTAAATTTTCAAGGTTTCCGGCATAGGTGAGTTTATCCAGATTAACAACCTGATAATCCTGATATTTTTTTACAAATAGTCTTACTACATGCGATCCAATAA
Organism: uncultured Bacteroidales bacterium; assembly: GCA_964589855.1. Lineage (GTDB taxonomy): Bacteria > Bacteroidota > Bacteroidia > Bacteroidales > UBA7960 > SKVR01. The sequence goes on along the minus strand of CAZPVB010000076.1, from coordinate 13,394 downwards.
ATCCGGCGCCACCTGTTATCAAAATGCTTTTCATCGTTGTATTTTTTTTATGATCAAAGAATGTGATGTTATCACTCCATTTTCTGGTTCATCTGTTTATAATTTAATTAATTCGGTCAGATGCCTGCCCCGTTCTTTTCTTACGGGGGAGCTCGCCAAAACTCCGGTTTTGTATTTTTGTCCATGCTGCGAATTATAATCATCCGCGTGTGTGTGTCAAAAACTTTGCCACGGCTCGATTCATTGTCTCAGGAAAGAGGGAAAGGAGCAAATTACAATTTACCTGTGATCATCATTTCAGTATTCCTGGTGCATCATAAATTATAATTAGTGCTTGCAAGAAAACGCCAAGTGCTGCGTTATGCTCGCCTTCAAAACAGTCATTTGCCAAAAGTAAACTCCTGTTTTTCAGTCATCACAAGCCTTGTACTCGTCGTTTTCTTGCAAAGACTAATTAATCTTTGTTCCATATTTCCTGATCAGGATTTGATGATCCCTTGTTTTAGGTTCTTTTCCCATTCCCAGGCGGAAAGCAGCATTTCTTCTGCTCCCAGTTCTGCTTTCCAACCGAGTACATTGTTGGCTTTTTGGGTATCTGCCCATACCTGTTCCACGTCTCCTGGTCTTCTGTCGGTAATGATGTAATTAAGTTTTACCTTGTTCACTTCTTCGAAAGTTTTCACCAATTCCAGAACCGAATAACCGTTTCCTGTGCCCAGGTTAAAAACCTCAAAGGGATCAGATGTTTTTTTATTCAATAGTCTTTCCACTGCAATCACATGCGCTTTTGCAAGGTCAACCACATGTATATAATCCCTTATGCAGCTGCCATCGGGTGTGTTATAGTCATCGCCAAAAACTTTGAGTTGTTCGCGTTTGCCAATGGCTGTTTGTGTGATAAAAGGTACCAGATTGTTGGGAATTCCGATGGGCAGCTCGCCAATAAGTGCTGATGGGTGTGCGCCAATGGGATTAAAATAACGCAAAGAGATTGCCTTCGTTTCATTTTTATACACTACATCGGCAATGATCTCTTCTGATATTTGTTTTGTATTTCCGTAAGGAGAAATGGCTTTCTGAATTGGTGCATTTTCTGAAACGGGTAGTTTTTCGGGTTGACCGTAAACGGTGCATGAAGAAGAAAAAACCAGGTTGCGGCATTGATATTCGTCCATTGCTTCTAAAAGATTCATCAAGGAAACCAGGTTGTTTCGGTAATACTTCAAAGGCAATTCCGTAGATTCTCCCACTGCTTTATAAGCAGCAAAATGAATGACCCCTTCAATATCATTATGCGTTTTAAAAAAATTATCGAGGGCAGGTTTGTCAGAAATATCAAATTCAGAAAAATCAGGACGAATGCCTGTTATCTTTTCTATCTGATCCAATATCTGAATGGTAGAATTGGAAAGATTATCAATGATGCATACTTCATATCCTGAGTTTTGCAGTTCAACAACTGTATGTGAACCAATATACCCTGTTCCGCCTGTAACTAAAATTTTTTTTGCCATTTCTGTTGTTTTTTTGTTTTTATAAACTCCAGTAATCCAGATCTTTGATTTTATTCCGGAAAATACCTTTGATATCAACCAGGATCGGATTTTTAACATTTTTCATCATACTCTTCAGGTCGTCTTCCGTCAGTTTCATATATTCTTCATGGTTAACTGCTACCACAACAGCATCATAATTGTCTGCTGTTTTTTCACTCAGTTCAAATCCATATTCATGTTTCAGTTCTTTGGGATCAGCGTACGGATCAACAATATCGAGACTTACACCGTAACTACTTAACTCTGAAATTACATCGGCAACTTTTGAGTTTCTGATGTCGCTGACATTTTCCTTAAAAGTTACACCCAGAATCAGCACTTTTGATTCCTGAATATTTTTCCCTGCGGCAATGAGTTTTTTCACCAATTGTTTTGCTGTATAAAATCCCATGCTGTCATTTACAAATCTTCCGCTATTGATGATCTGAGGATGGTACCTGAACTCTTTTGCTTTATAGACCAGATAGTAAGGATCTACCCCAATGCAATGACCGCCTACAAGGCCAGGAAAGAACCTCAAAAAGTTCCATTTTGTTCCGGCGGCTTCAAGTACATCATAAGTATTGATACCCATACGGTTAAAAATGATAGAAAGTTCGTTCATCAATCCGATGTTTACATCGCGTTGTGTATTTTCAATGATTTTTGCTGCTTCGGCAACTTTGATGGAGGGTGCGCGGTGCACGCCAGCTTCAACAATGAGTTCATAGGTTTTTGCAATGTTGTCGAGAGCGATCTCATCGCATCCGGAAACTACTTTGGTGATGGTTTTAATGGTATGTTCCCTGTCGCCCGGGTTGATCCTTTCCGGGGAAAAACCCACTTTAAAGTCCTCGCCGCATTTTAATCCGCTTTCCTGCTCCAGTATCGGGATACAATCTTCTTCGGTACATCCGGGGTAAACAGTAGATTCATAAACTACATAGTCCCCTTTTTTTAATGCTTTACCCACAGCATGAGATGCCGACAAAACGGGTGTAAGGTCGGGGAGATTATGGTTGTCTATGGGGGTAGGTACACCTACAACGTGAAAATTAGCAAGTTTCAGATCAGCCGGATTGGCGGTAAATTGAATGTCGCAACCTTCAAAATCCTTGCTCTCCAACTCTTCACTGGGGTCTATGTGATTACGCATTTTCTCTACCCGGTCTTCTTTAATATCGAAACCCACTACCTGAATTTTTCTTGCAAATTCCAGTGCTATGGGCAAACCTACATAACCCAAACCTATCACAGAAAGTTTGGCATCTTTGCTGAGTAATCTTTCGTAAATGTTCATGTTTTAAAATTTATAAAATGATGATTGATTGTTTTTCCCGAGAAACATCGTTTCTTAAACTGTTTTCCCTTTTACTTTCGATATTTTGTTATTTTTTAGTTCGTATTGTTCTCCACTTTCCGGGCACAGAGCTATGTTATTCTCATCAAATTCCAATCTGTGACCGTATTCGCTCATCCATCCAATGTGTTTGGAGGGGTTTCCTACCACCAGGGCATAATCCGGTACATCTTTAATAACAACTGCACCCGCTCCGATAAAGCAATATCGTCCTAATTCAATACCGCATACAATGGTTGCGTTGGCACCAATGGTTGCCCCTTTTTTCACCAGCGTTTTGGCGTACTGATCTTTTCTGTTTACACCACTGCGCGGATTGATAACATTGGTGAAAACCATGGAAGGACCCATGAAAACATCATCTTCACAAATTACACCGGTATAAACAGATACATTATTCTGAACCTTGTTGTTATTTCCCAGCACAACATCTGGAGATATGACCACATTTTGCCCAAGGTTGCAATTTTTTCCTATTTTGCAACCTGTCATAATATGAGTAAAATGCCAGATTTTTGTTCCTTCGCCTATTTGGCAACCTTCGTCAATAACCGCTGTTTCGTGGTGAAAGAAGTTTGTCTTTCTCATTTTTCCGAATTATAAATTTCTTTTTGACCTGTTGGCACATTTATGATTTGTCCAGGTATTCAAGAAGATTTTGTGTAATATACTCCTGCTGTTCTTCATCCAGTTCGGTATGCATGGGTAGCGAAAGAACTGTTTTGCTAAGCATTTCCGTAACAGGGAAATCTCCTTCTTTATATCTGGGGTCTATATATGCTTTTTGCATGTGCATGGGAACAGGGTAATAGATCATGGCAGGTATCCCCTTTTCACCGAGGAATTTCTGGGCTTCAAACTGATCAAGCCCATCAATTTTGAGGGTGTATTGGTGAAAAACGTGGGTGGAAAAACTGCTTCGTGCCGGTATGGTAACGCGGGGATGATCTTTTAGTTTCCGGTCATAAAAACAAGCGGCTTTTCTTCTGGCTGCAGCATATTTGTCAAGTTTTGCCAGTTTAACCCTTAAAATAGCTGCCTGAATAGAATCCAGGCGTGAATTTACACCAACAGAATCGTGGTAATATCTGACTTCCATACCATGATTCACTACTACTCTTAGTTTATCAGCCAGTTCATCGTTTTGGGTAAATATTGCACCTCCATCGCCATAGGCTCCCAGATTCTTCGAAGGGAAAAATGATGTGCATCCAATGGTGCCCAGCGTGCCGGCCTTTTTTTTGGTGCCATCTTCAAACTTGTAATCGGCGCCAATGGCCTGGGCATTGTCCTCAATAATATAAAGATTATGCTTCTCAGCTAATTTGAGCAAAGGTTCCATGTGCACACACTGCCCGAAAAGGTGCACCGGCACAATGGCTTTTGTTTTGCTGGTGATTGCTTTTTCAACACTTTCAGGATCAATGTTAAAAGTATCGGGTAAAACATCAACCAAAACCGGTTTGAGACCCAGCAAGGCAATTACTTCCACCGTAGCAACAAAGGTAAAGGATGTGGTAATGATCTCATCTCCTGGTTTCAGGTCTAATGCCATCATGGCCACCTGCAAGGCATCCGTACCGTTTGCACAGGGTATTACATGTTTTACATCGAGGTAATTTTCAAGGTCTTTTTGGAAGTTTTTTACTTCACTGCCGTTGATATACTGAGTTGAGCGGATTACTTCCAATACAGCCTTGTCGATTTCCGGCTGTATTTTCTCATATTGGCTTTTAAGGTCAACCATATGAATTTGTCTCATGTATTGGAAAAGGGTTTAAGGTTAGTAGTTTGATTATTATAAAATGTGATGCAAAGATATAAAGATTTACTATGCGAGAAAGGTAACTGTAAAGGGAGGATATGAAAATCTGAAAAAAACTTAACCTGAATTTGAAAATCATACAAAAATGCCCTTAAAATGGTCATTTAACTACATTTTTGCTGAAATTATTTTTAAACATTACCACCGATTTTAATTGGTAACATACAGGTAAGGATAATTGAAACTGGTTTGGTATTCTTTCAATGGATGTCTTGCAGGACCTTCCACGGGCGATCCGTCGAGTAATAAAAATGTGGAGCCACAACAGGTATCTGTAGCAAGTGGTGGATCCGTTACCCTTACAATTGCGCATTCTTCGAAAGGATGATAAGGACATGCCCTGTCAAAAGCCCTGAATTCATCATAAGATAACCGGTATATGATCACCCCTTTGAATCCTCCTGTAAAATAGGCCCATCCGCCAATGCTGTTTAATTCAAGGTATTGGGTAGATTCAATATTGATGGGTGGAAAATCCAGATAAACATCAGGTACCGGATGGCGACTGTCTTTTCCACATGAAAAGGGCAGCAACACAAGCATGAGTAGGAAGAAAACTTTTGATATATAATATCTGGAAAATAAAAATACCATAGAAAACGTTGAATTTCTGCAAAGTTAATCTGAATTTCATAAATTTGTAAATCATATAGGGTTGATTTGAAATTCAGCATATATAATAACGGAAATTTCGCCCAACATGTTATATTGCCTATGAATAAAAACATGAAGCAACCAATAATGAGTGCTCTCTTTTTGAGAAAAAAGATTTTTTATATCCTGTTTTTTTGTTGTGTTTTGGCAATGCCTTCGCAATCATGCAGCACTGCTGACAAAGCCACGAAAGAACAACGTCAGGCAGAAAAAAGGGCGGAAAAGAAAAAGGAAGAGAGTGATAAGATCATGGAGAAAGCACGTGAAAAGCACATGCAAATGCAAGGCAAGGAAACCCGTAAAAGAATGAAGGAATCGAGACGAAAAAGTGATGCTATGCTAAACAATAGATCGAAGAAACCGTTTTTTTTAGTCAGATGGTATCGTGCCTTGTTGAATAAAAATTAAAAGATATATAACCATGGAAGATTTTTTTTACATTATACTGGCTATCGTTTGGTTGGTTATAAGTATTATAGGAGGTAAGAAGAAAAAGCAACAATCTGCGCCCAAAGCTACCGGCCAACAACCTGCTGCTCCTGAGCCTCAGGAGCAAACACAGGAACCTGTTGATCTGGAAGATATGCTGGAAGAGTTTTTCCAGGGTGAAAGCAAAAAGAAAAAAGAAAAACAGGTACAGGGAGAAACTTTTCAAAACTATGAAGACCAATACCAGGGTGATGAGAATATGATGGGAACAGATGTAAAGAACATTGCTGGTACCTCTGAAGAGATAAAAAAGTTTGAAGGAGAAATGGGCAAAGACTTTGAATTTGCATCAGAAGGAAAAATTGAAACCATTGAAGATAGAATCAAATCGTACGATCAGGATATTCACAACATAAACAAAGAAGATGAAAAAATTGAAGTTGAAGAATTAGATGATGAAGTAGATTATGGAGGTGTTGAGTTTGATGGAAGAAAAGCGATTATTTATTCAGAAATTATCAATAAAAAATATTTCTGATTGATTTTGAGTTTGGTATTAAATTTTCATTAAATTTGTACAAGCAAACGGGGTATCCGTTTGTTTTTTTTAGTACCTATACCAAAAAATGTTTTCCAGGGTTTCCCTGAAGTTGCGACCTTCGGTGAAACAGAAAAAATCCAGAGTTGTCAGTTGTAATGCATGTTCGTGCCTTCTGTCAACTGTTTTTTTATCTGGTTGGTTTATGAAAGTATTTGGAAAAATCTGTTTTACATTAGCAACTTTAATTTCAGGGTTTTTATTTGTTGATTTTTCCGGGAGTTTAATTAAAAGTATAATTTTCAAGATAATTAAATCAGATTAACCCATGTTTGTCATTCAGTGTCAAAATATCAAAGGTCGTGGTATGCCGGAGTTTGTCTTCTTTGGCCCACTGCTTTTGTTTTTCGACTATTTCTCGCCACTCCCACGTCGGGAAAAAGAGGAAAAGTACTGTTCGGCAATCATTGGTAAGTATTTATTTTTTCCCTTTGTTTTTCTGCATCATTTGATTTTTAATCAATCCTGCCAGATGCCTGAACTTGAAAAAACAAGGGTCAATAATCATCAGAATCACCTAAAGAAATAAATAATCCTTAATTTTTGTTTTTTCTGTTGTTTGCAGAAATAATTTTGTGGAAACCGTTTTTCCACAAAAAGAAGATAGTTAAGTCAGTCATTTAAATAGTACAATTATGAATGAGGTTAAGTATTTTACCAAAGAAGGTTTAGATAAACTCAAAGAAGAGTTGGATCAATTAAAGTCGGTTGAAAGACCCTCTATATCTCAGCAAATTGCTGAGGCAAGAGAAAAAGGCGACTTGTCAGAAAATGCGGAGTATGATGCTGCCAAAAATGCGCAAGGGATGCTTGAGCTCAAAATTTCCAAAATGGAAAATATCCTCAGCAATGCCCGTGTAATTGATGAATCGCAACTTGATAATGATAAAGTATCTATTTTATCAAAAGTGAAGCTCAAAAACCTGAAAAACAATGCTGCTATGACTTATACTTTGGTACCTGAAAACGAAGCAGATATAAAATCCGGGAAAATCTCCGTTAGTAGTCCTATTGCCAGAGGATTGTTGGGTAAAAAGACCGGAGACAAGGTAGAGATACAGGTTCCGGCAGGTTTGCTTACATTCGAAGTGATGAATGTTTCCCGGTAGGTTTTCCATAATCGCGGGATTCGCTGACTGGTCTTTCTTTTATTTTGCTCGTCAGAAAAGTAAAATACATCGCATCCGGGATTGATTTTCTGGTTCGTTTTAAGATCCCTGGTGCTATACGAATAATCCTAATTTTTTAAATCAAAAAAACATAACAACATGCCAACAATATTTACTAAAATCGTAAAAGGTGAAATTCCCAGTTATAAAGTTGCTGAAAATGATCAGTTTCTTGCTTTTCTTGATATTAATCCTTTGGCAAAGGGACATACCCTTGTAATACCCAAAGAAGAAACAGATTATATCTTTGATATTGCTGATGAGCAGTATCAAAAGTTGTTTCTTTTTGCAAAAAAAGTTGCCAGGGCCATTGATCAGGTAGTTGAGTGTAAAAGGGTAGGTGTGGCAGTGCTGGGACTGGAAGTAGCTCATGCCCATATCCATCTTGTTCCCATCAATGGGATTTATGACATCGATTTCAGCAAACCAAAATTAAAAATTTCAGAGGAAGAGTTTCAAAGTATTGCTGCCAGAATCGCTGAAAAAGTTCAATAAATCTCAATTTTGTTTTTTGTTTTTGCCGGTTTGTGCCTGTCTCTTATTTTTTCACCCGGTGCGGGTTTTTTGCAATAAAATCAGACCAACCTCCTGAGGTCTTTTGTTTTTGATTGTCTTTTTGAAAATGATGGCAAACGGCTACCGCCAGCGCATCGGTAATGTCCAGATAATCAGGTATTGATTTCATTGCAAGCATACCGGCCAGCATGCCCGCAACCTGTTCCTTACTGGCTCCACCCTTTCCTGTAATAGATTGCTTGATCCTTCGTGGGGAATATTCAAAAACAGGTATATCACGATACAGCGCCGCCGCAATAGCGACACCCTGTGCCCTTCCAAGTTTTAGCATCGACTGAATGTTTTTACCATAAAAAGGACTTTCAATGGCAAGTTCGTCGGGATGATACTCATCAATATTTCGCAAACAAACCTCAAATATTTTTTTTAGTTTTAAGGCATGGTTTCCGAGTTTGTCCAACTTGAGTATATCCATGGTAATAATTTCAATTTTCTTACCTTTGACACCAATTATACCCAAACCCATGTTATTGGTTCCAGGGTCAATGCCTAAAATTATTTTATCCGTCATGGAGCAGGTATTCTGGTCAGTTATATCACTATTATGAAACTTTGCAAAAGTACCAGTTTTTATGTATTCTGGTATGCATTGAGGTGGCAGGTTTTGCTTTTCCTGTTTTTTTAAGGTTCAATAATTCATTTTTCTACATGCCTTTTTTTGAAAATCTCAAACAAACAGATCTTCTCATATTACTTGTTAGCACTGTTCTTATGGTCGTTTATGTTTGTTTGATCTTATATTTCTTCAGTCAACTGATCAAAGGCAAACAGTTTCATTTTCAAAAAAAAGTGAAAGATAATAATAGCAACCCTTTGCCTTTTATTTCCGTTGTAGTTGCTTTCAGAAATGAAGATGAAAATCTTCCAAAATTACTTGATTGTCTGGTAGTTCAGGATTACCCTGCAGATAAATTTGAAATACTGCTTTCAGATGATCACTCCACAGATGATAGCAATGCTATTGTACAGGATTATGCAAATCGATACGAGCACATACATCTCATACTTTTAAAACCACTGAAGGAGAGGCAGAAAACAGGGAAGAAAAATGCTCTTTTTCGTGCCATAGAGCATAGCAGGGGAGAAGTAATACTGGCCACTGATGCCGATTGTAAAATGGGTAAATACTGGGTAAAAAGTATCGGTAGTTTTTTTTCAGAACATCCCAGTACCAAAATGCTCTTAGCGCCTGTTGATATTATTTCTGAAAAGGGTAGTCTTTTTTCTCGTTTGCAAAGTTTGGAATTTATGAGTCTGACGGGCAGTACAGCCGGAAGTGCTATGGCCGGAAAACCCATCATGTGCAATGGCGCCAATCTTGCTTTTCTGAGAAGGACTTATCTGTCTCTTCAAGGCTGCATGCCGGGCGGGCAATTTGCTTCAGGCGATGATATTTTTCTTCTGCAGTGCATACAACACAATTTTCCTGGTAGTGTTTTTTTTCTTCAAAATGAAGAAGCAATTGTAAAAACCAAACCTGTAAATAGTCTCCGCCAGTTTATTCTTCAAAGGGTGCGCTGGAGTTCCAAAACAACAGGTTACACCAACCGATTTACCATTTTTGCAGGAGCAACTGTTGCAGTTCTTAATCTTACACTTGCAGCTCTGATGTTGTATGTACCCTTTAGGGCAGAAAAACTGTTTTTTCCTGTTTTTATGTTGTTTCTTATTAAATTGCTTGTTGATTTTCTTTTGATTTTACCTGTTTCCAGGTTTCTGAATAAAACAAATCTGTTGTTATACATGCCGGCATTATCATTTGTTTATCCTTTCTATGTATCTTTTGTTTTACTACTTTCTCTTTTTCATCGCGGAAAATGGAAGGAACGGCGGATTTAGTCTTTAGATATGAAGGGAAGTATGGGGCAAAGGATTAACAATTGCGCTTCGCGTGATAGATAGCAGTCATTTGGGTTCGCCTACCACTTACTTCCCACAA
>CAZPVB010000076.1:0-3209 GCA_964589855.1 uncultured Bacteroidales bacterium | reverse complement strand
GCTTCGCGTGATAGATAGCAGTCATTTGGGTTCGCCTACCACTTACTTCCCACAATTACCACAGATCCATCTTCACAAATGTTTTTTAATATCGAGCAGGAAAGATTCAATATTTTGAAGGGATTTTAGTATCTCATGTTCCTTCAAACTGTCCTGGGGATTTTTTTTCAGTTTTTCCTGTGCCCCTTTTAAGGTGTACCCTCTCTCTTTCACAAGGTTGTAGATCAGATGAAAATTATCCACATCTTTTTGAGTGAACATTCTGTTTCCTTTTTTATTCTTTTTGGGTTTTATGATCTCAAACTCTTTTTCCCAAAACCTGATAAGTGAAGTATTTACCTTAAACATAGCCGCTACTTCCCCGATGGGATAGTATAGTTTTCTTATTTCATTATTTTTTTCCATTTCGTTATTATTTCAGGGCATTATAAAAACCTGCTCAAAATTAGTAAAAATCTTTCAACGCGTAGAAATGATAAAAAATTGATGAATTTTGCATAATTTTGAGCAAAGTGAAGGTTAAATCTTTCATTCAACGAATCGTTGTTCTATCATAACCCTTAATTGTTTTATTCATGAGACCCAATCGTAAAGTAATAGTTTTCTTTTTCTTCTTTTCCTCTTTTTTTTCATTAACAGGAAAGGTACCAGACCCGGTATTCTTACCAACAAAAAGCCAGCTTATTCCTCCTCCGGTAGAGTTGAAAATTCCTGAAACGCCTCGTTTGCAGAGAGTACCCGATCATATTAGCAGGAGTTTCGTGAGTATTATTGGAGTTGGAGATATCATGATGGGGACAAATTATCCGGACGAATCTTATCTGCCACCTAATGATGGTAAACACCTGCTTGTACCACTGCATGAGATATTACAAGATGCTACACTCACTTTTGGGAATCTTGAAGGAGTTTTGCTTGACGGAGAAGGAACCGTGAAGAAATGCCAGAATCCCGATCTTTGTTATGCTTTCCGCTCGCCAGAGAAATACGTTTCGAATTTAACAGTAGCCGGTTTTGATGTGGTCAGTCTCGCCAATAATCATACGGGTGATTTCGGTATGGAGGGCAGAATTTCTACTGCCCGGGTTCTGAAGGAAGCAAATTTATCTTTTGCAGGCACACTTGAGTATCCTTATACAATTTTAGAACGCCAGGGGATTGTTTTTGGAATGGCCGCTTTTTCGCCCAATACGGGCACGTTAAGTATTCATGATCTTGAGAATGCACAAAAAATTGTAAGACTTCTGGAAGATCAGACAGATATTGTCATTGTTTCCTTTCACGGGGGAGCGGAAGGAGCTGATCATCAAAATGTATTGTGTGAAACAGAGTATTATTATGGCGAAAACAGGGGGAATGTATGCAAATTTGCCAGAGCGGTTATTGATGCAGGAGCAGATATTGTTTTTGGGCATGGTCCGCATGTTACCCGTTCAGTCGATCTGTATAAAGATCGGTTTATTGCGTATAGCCTGGGAAATTTTTGTACTTACGCCCGTTTCAATCTGAGGGGAGAAAATGGGATTGCACCACTCATAAAGGTTGTTACCAATTCATCGGGTGAATTTATAATGGCAGAAGTAACTCCTATCCGTCAAATGGGGTCAGGTGAACCACAAATTGATCCAAATGGTTATGCCATACAATCGCTTCATAGGTTAACGCAGGAAGACTTTCCTGAGTCATTTCTGGAAATTACCCGGGAGGGAGTTATCAGAAAAAGATGACGATCGTGATTAAGAAAGAGATTGATTGACCCTTGATGCTACTTCAATGATATGTTCAAATTCCTGGGGAGTAAGATCGTTGAAGAAATAATTAACAGGGTTTACTTTTTTTCCATGCCTGTGAACTTCATAGTGCAGATGAGGTGCGGTCGATACACCTGTATTTCCCACATAACCTATTATTTCTCCACGTTTTACAGTTTGCCCGCGATTTACATTAAAACCTTCAAGGTGCGCATAAAGTGTTTTATAACCATATCCATGATCAATTACGATCATTCGACCATAGCCATGTCTGTTTCTTTCCACCTTTTTTATCACTCCATTTCCTGGTGCGTAGATCGGGGTTCCTGATGGTGCAGTAAAATCAACACCTGTATGCATTCTCAGCGTTTTATATATGGGATGGATCCGCATACCGTAGCCGGAAACAAGTCTTTTGGTTCCTTTTTCAATGGGCACGATGGCAGGTATAGAAGCGAGCATATCGTTTTTATCCTTGGCCATTTCAAATACTTCATCATAGGAAACCGACTGAACATACAAACGACGTGCAAGTTTGTCTATGCGCTGAGAAGTGGCAGAAATTATATCACTGTTGTCATAACCTTCAAATCTTTCATATCTGTCAACACCACCAAATGCGGCTTCCCTCATGGTTCTCGATACAGGTTCTGCCTCAAAAATAACCCTGTAAATCTGGTCATCACGGTTTTCAATATCTTCCAGTACAGAGACAAGATCATTAATCTGGTCATTCATCAGATCGAAATTTACCTGGAACTGATCAATTTCTCTTTGTAACATTTTTTCCTTGGGTGATTCAAAAAAGGTATAACCGATGATGAGAACAACAACAGAAAAAACCATTCCGGCCAATACTATGCGTAAAAACCTTTTCGTTCTTTCCCAAAAACTTTCTCTTACTGCTTCTACCGCAAGAGATTTTGTATTGAATTGGTATTTTATTTTTGCCATAACCAACTTGTCCGTGAGTATTCAAATTTTTTCTTAATCTCCTATGTTACTCAGCACATTAATGTTAACGAGTATAGTAGGAATTAGTTACAAAACTAAATAAAATTAATTTAATTTTGTCAGTGATTTTACGAAAAAACAAAGAAAAAACACCTAAAAGAAATTACTCGATACCATGAATTCAAACCAGATAAGACAATCCTTTTTAAATTTCTTCCATGAAAAAGATCATATAGTAGAAAAATCTGCACCTATGGTCTTGAAAAATGACCCTACGCTTATGTTTACAAATGCAGGCATGAACCCTTTTAAAGATGTTTTTCTGGGAAATACCCAGGCAAAAAACAAAAGGGTTGTGAACTCTCAAAAGTGCCTCAGGGTGTCAGGTAAACATAATGATCTTGATGAAGTGGGGCATGATACATATCACCATACCATGTTTGAGATGTTGGGAAACTGGAGTTTTGGCGATTATTTTAAGCGGGAAGCGATTGGCTGGGCATG
>CAZPVB010000075.1:11957-16626 GCA_964589855.1 uncultured Bacteroidales bacterium | reverse complement strand
ATATCGTTTCCAGCGAAAAGATCAGTGAAATACCAGATGTGAATGCGGCAGAATCCATTTCAAGGTTACCGGGAATCACCCTTAACAGAAGCGGAGGTGAGGGATCACAGGTAACCGTAAGAGGGGTTTCTCCCAGATTTAATTCCATTACCGTTAACGGACAAATTGTGCCCTCCTCGGGCGCAAACAGCCGGTCTGTTGACCTAAGCATGATTTCATCTGATGTTCTGGGAGGTATAGAAGTTTACAAAGCCATAACTCCTGATATGGATGCTGATGCTGTAGGTGGTTCTGTAAACTTAGTTACCAAAACAGCTGAAGAGGGTTTTCATGGAAACGCTCAATTGGAAACCGGATATCATAATCTTATTGATAACATTGGTACATACAGAGGTACTTTTAATATTGGGAACCGATTTTTCGACAATAAATTGGGGGTTATTGCAGGAGCCAATTATCATACCGCCAACAGAAATACTGATATTTTTGAAGGAGATTACGAGCTAAGAGGCGATGGTGGATACAGAGGAAATGTTGCAAGAGTGAGAAACAGGACAGAAACAAGAGACAGGTATGGAATTAGTTTTAATGCCGATTACAAATTTAATAACGGATCTATTGTTTTAGATCATTTAACAACCAACACCTTTCGCGACCACTCCACCGGTAGTATGAGAGCAAGACCCACTGTATCAACCATTCAACTGCAATACCTGAAATCAGAGAATGAGATCAATTTGCACTCTACAAACATGCGTGGCGAATTTGATTTTACCGACCAGATACAGTTTAATTTTAACCTGGGCAGAAGCATTACCACCAACGAAACACCTTTGGGCTATTCAACAGGCGCTGAACGTGAAAGCGGATTGACCCCTGAAGCAGATGAGGCGCAACCCCTTGATATGTTTCGTTATGCAAAGTTTGAACTGGAAGAATTTGAAGGTGGTCATGGTGTTGGGTTTTGGAATAACGACCTTGAAGATGAAAATTACACCGCCCAGGCGGATTTAAAGTATTCATTTCAATTGGGAAACCAGATTTCCGGCTATTTAAAAACGGGTGGTAAGATCAGGCAAAATGACCGAATCAGAAATGTTTATTCTTACTCAAACCCCGATTTCACTGCGTACGAATTCGTCTTCCGCTCTAAGTTTCCCGATTATCAAAGAGATGGAAGTTTGTACTATACCTCCAATTTTATAGACCCGGATTATGAAGGATATGAATCACCCTTTGAACCACACAACCAGATTCCTTTTGTTTTTGACCCAGATATCGTAAGAACTCATTATGAAACCATGTCGGGTATTGATTCGTTATGGGCCCGAAACGTTGGTGACTATTTCAATCAGTATGATGCGTTAGAAAGAATTACTGCAGGTTATTTGATGGCAGAACTGGACTTGGGATCAAGGATTACATTTATCCCGGGGTTTCGTTATGAAAACACATATCTGGACTATACCGGTTCGGCAGGAACCCAAAGAAACAATGAACCCTACAGGATAAACAGAACCGACACAACCGCTACTTCAAGCCGGGGAGAGTTTTTACCTATGCTCCACCTGAAATATGAATTTATTGACGGATTGGCGCTTCGCCTTGCGGCAACAAAAACCCTTTCCCGTCCCAATTTCCTTAATCTTACCCCTTTTACCCAGAGACTTCTGGCCAATCAGAGAAGAGTAACCTATGGTTCTATCGATCTCAAAATACCTACGGCCTGGAATTATGATGCCATGCTCACATGGTTTTCTGATCTGGGTTTATTTTCTGTAGGTGCTTTTTACAAAGAAATATACGACATCGATATAAATGTAAATTTCTTTGATTGGTCAGGAGATGCTGAAACCAACGAATATTATGGATGGTTGGTCTCAAGTCCTATAAATTCGGAGGAACCAACATCCATTTATGGTGCTGAAATGGAAGTTCAGACAAACTTCAGATATCTTCCCAAACCCTTCGATGGTCTTGTTTTAAGTGGTAATTTCTCTGTAATGAATTCCGAAACTTATTACCCTTTTTTCTATGTAGACTATCCTGAACCTGATTTTCTGCCAGTCACAGCAGACTCTTCAAGAATCAATTCCACGCAGGGGCAAGCAGATTTTATCGCAAATATTACCCTGGGATATGAAAAAGGGGGATTCTCAGGAAGGGTGAGCATGAATTACCAGGGCGCCAGACTGAATAATTCAGGACCTACTGAATTTCAGGATGAATATACCGATGAATATATGCGCTGGGACGCTGTTGCTTCTTACAGGATAAACCAGAATTGGCAGATAATGCTCAATCTGATCAATATTAGCAATGAAACGGAGAGAAATTATTATTATCTGCAAAACCAACCCAGCCAGATTGAGCAATATGGGTGGCAAACCAATCTGGCAGTAAGGTATCGGTTTTAAATAAAAAGCAAAGAAATCACATTTTTCAAATATAACAGAATAATATAATCTTCATTTGCACTTATTACTAATTTTTAATTCATTTATTTATTTATCAAAAACCAAACAAAATGAAAAAACATTACTTATTACCCATGATTTTAGGAATTTTTGTTTTTTTCTCTAACCATGCAATGGCACAGGAATTTCCCTGGCCCGACCTCGGTGACCCCATGATCATAGAACCCGGTGCGCCAGGAGTCATCAACCAAACCATTATGGGGGATACCACAGCCAACGGAGAACGCAATCACAACCATTACATTTTGAAAAGGGGTGCAACCTATCTTTATACTGCCCGTATCCTGAATAATGGTTATCCTTTGATGGTAACCGCAGAAGATGGAGATGGCGAACTCCCGATCATCAAGGCAGTAGGACCAGCACCTGGTGAAGATGAAGCGGAAAGACCTTTTCATGCACAAGGTGATCTTTACCTGAAAGACATTACAATCAACGGATTCGATCAGGGTGGAAACTACACCGATAATGCTACCGTTAGATTAGCAGCGGATAGTATTACCGTAGTGCTTAACAATGTAAACTTCGACTTTAACAGGCAAAACAGCATCAGGGTAAATGCATCAGGGTGTTCTGTATTTGTGGAAAACTGCATTATTGCCAATCAGGGTGTGGCAGCAAGACTCTTTCAGGGCTTTGCCATTCATTTCAGAGGCAATCATTTCGAAGTGATTCATATGCGGAATAATACCATTTATAACCAACATGGAAGAGTAACTGTATCGGGAAGTCCTGCCAGGTATAACAAATTTATCTTTGAGAACAACACCGTAGTAAACACAGGAGTCCAGGCAGGAGAATTCGGCAGACCCGATACGCTTATCGTGAAAAACAACCTTTGGGTAAATAATGGCATCCTGGGTGATGGATTCCTGGGCGATCGTGAAAACTTCGTTGAACCCTGGTTCCAAATGACAATTGATTCAACTTTTAACGGAGATACAGTAAACCCAGAGCTGGTTGATCCAATGCTGGTTGATTTCAGACACAACTATGTTTACCTTGACCCGGCCATTGCTGAATTACTGCCTGATTCTTCTAATAAAGCAACCGATACTTTCTTCCATCCTTATCTGGCTGATCTGATGGGAATATCAAACTTAACTCATGACCAGGCATTCACGTTTAATAATTTCCCCGCAGAAATTTCAGCATACCAAGCTTACATCAATGATTTTTATCAGTTTTCTGATGATCCGGCTGAGATGCCACTCTTTAACACCGATTTCAGAACGCTCGACTTTACCTATAGCGAAAGTCATCCGGCAGCTACTGCTTCCAGCGATGCCGGACCCCTTGGCGACAGGAACTGGTTCCCCGATTTTGTTCCTACAAATACCGAAGAACCCGAATACAATTTCGTAGAAGTGAGCGTATACCCCAACCCGGTGAAAGATTTTGTAAGAATGGATAACCTGGATGAAAGCACTGATGTTTATGTACTCAACACCACAGGTCAGAGAGTAATGCATGTACCCACAAACGGTAATACATCCATGAACCTTGATATTTCAGACCTTGCTCCAGGCATCTACATTATTTCTTTCCAAAATGAGAGCAATGTAAAAGGGGTCAGAAAAATTATGAAGCAATAAATTAAGTCATCCTTTTTAGGGTATAAGAAAGGAAGGTACTTTTTCCTTCCTTTCTTATACCTTTTTATCACCCAATCCTTTTTCAGAAAAAAAGAAATCACCAAGACCCCCGGTTGTTCATTCCACTCCATTTTTCCATTATAAGATATGCTGCCGTAAAAAAGCAATTAACCAATTCTCCTGGTGGATAGAAAACAATCAAAACGTATGTTTTTACTATTTACTTCTTACACACACCTATAAACCCAAAAACAAAAACATGGCACGGCTTTTAATATTTCTACAAGTGTTATTTTTATTATCCTGTAGCAACATTGAAAGCAACAAACAGGAAGAAAAAAATTATGATGATATTTCATTGCAACTAAAATGGGAAAGACTCGGAGACCATTCTGCTTATACCCAAAACAATAAACGATATCCCAACATCAAAAAATCAGTTATCTCACCAGACAACAAGTACGTTTTATCTGGCAACAACATGGGAAACGATGTCATTTTATGGGATGCCGAAACCGGAGAAAGTATATGGGAAAAAATCATGGAAGACAAAACGCTTTGTGTGGGTTTTTCTCAAAACAGCAAGCATGCTATTAC
>CAZPVB010000075.1:0-11857 GCA_964589855.1 uncultured Bacteroidales bacterium | reverse complement strand
TGGAAGACAAAACGCTTTGTGTGGGTTTTTCTCAAAACAGCAAGCATGCTATTACCGGAAATAGTGACAATTCGGCAAAGGTATGGAATATTGAAAACGGAGAACTGATAAAAACACTCTCCCTGACATCTGCACCACAAAATATCGTCTTTTCAAACAACTTATCGCTCATGGCTATTTGCTGCGAAGATGGTTCGGTTTCTGTTTGGAAATCAAAAAACTATCAATTGGCAAAAATCATCTCTAAATCCTCTTTTAAATCAGATTCTTTATCTTTTATTGATGATTACAAAATAAAATCAGTTACATTCTCTCCTGACGATCGTTTTCTAATGATCGCCGACAATCTGGGCAATATCCATTTTTGGGATGTAAACAATTTTACATATCAGCAAACAACGAAAGCGGTGGAAGAAAAAGTCCAGGAAACCAGTATCTCCCCTGACGGAAAAATTTTCGCCTACACATGCATTATAGACCAGCAAAACATTGGTGGTGTTCAACCTGAATCACTTGTTTTATGGTGTTTAATAAACAATTCAGAATTATACCGGCATGAGTTTCCCTCAGGACTACAATCAATTCTTTTTGCACCCAATAACCAGTTTTTGATGGCTTATGGCGCAGAAGGTAAAAATCTTGACAAACCCTTCAGCAAATTTGCAAATACTTATTTTTTCAAACTGCAATACAATGAAGAAACAATGGATACTATTCATATGATCAAAAAAAGTAAATCTTATTTACCTGAATCCGCCAGATTCAATACAAACGGAAATCTTTTGATTACATCGCACAATGATGGAATGCTCAGATTATGGGATGTTGCTTATCACTAAAAAACGCTCATCTTTCAGCATAATGTTACATGAACATTCAACACCTTTACAATTATAATTTATCTGGATACATGAAATCATTTTTACTGAAAATAATAAAGAATAAATAATAAAACCCTTAATAGTTTCTATACACTAACACCTTAAAAAACTTATGATGTTCACATTTAAACCGAATAGATGGATATTCATAGTATTTTTTACTCTGCTGGTTTCAAACTCCTCTTTCTCATCTGTGAGGCACACTTTACTCAATCCTGAAAAGAGTTTGTCTGACAGTGTTAAAAAAGAGATCATTCTTACCCAGGAAGTAGTAGAGAGAGTCCAAACCCTCAGGCAGTCCGATGCCTTACTCGAACAACTCATCGGTGTTGTTGAATTTTATGCTGACAGTGCTTTGAATGTTGATCCTATCAAATATGAATTTGATGGCCCTGGTAATCCAAGGCTAAAAAGAGAACGTAGAAGAGCCATGTTCAACATTTTTAATATGGGAGTAACTTACCGGCTAACCGGAAATGAGGTTTACGCTGAAAAAATAAAAGAAAACCTGCTGGCGGCAGCCAACTTTCCGGATTGGGGACCCAGCCACTTTCTCAACATTGGTGAGATATCCACACTCATGGGACTGGGATTCAACTGGATTGAGGATTATCTGACAGAGGAAGAGAAAGAGATTATTGTGCAGGGTATCATACAACACGGATTGCGGGAAGGTATAGAGGCATACAAGGGAAACCACCAAAACGGATGGTGGGTGAATAATGACAACAACTGGAACCAGGTTTGTAACGGTGGATTAACCATTGCAGCGCTAGCTGTTGCTGAACATTGGCCCGACTCCTCTGCAATGGTCATAGATTATGCAGTACAATCCATCCCCAACCCAATGCAAAACTATTCACCCGATGGTGCATGGTTCGAGGGTCCAACCTATTGGGCGTATGGTACAACCTACAACGCACTCATGCTGGATGCACTGAAAACTGCACAAGACGATTTGCATGGAATTGACCAACTCAGTTATTATGAAGATCTCGGTAAATCCGGACTATACCATATTCAAACCGCAGGCCCAACCGGATTATATTTCAACTATGCCGATGCCAAAACAACCCTTTACTTTTCGCCCGTTCTTTTTTGGTTATCAAGGCAGTTTGATCAACCTGTTTATGCCTGGTTTGAAAGGTTATTATGCGAGAAAGATTATGGAAGAATGCTATCCGGTGACCTTATGAAAGATGATACACTGGATCGTTTCCTGGCATTGTTGGTGATCTGGTTCAGCGAAAAAGGTGAAAACGCCTCGTACGATGATCTTCCATTCGATTCTAAATTCAGAAGTACCGATGTAACCCTTGCTGCCATGCGCGACGGATGGAATGAAAACTCTGTTTACCTGGCATTTAAAGCAGGAAATAACCAGGCTGCACACGGGCATCTCGATGCAGGTACTTTTGTGCTGGATGCAAAATCAGAAAGATGGGCCATGGAACTGGGCGGCGACAGTTATGCATTGCCAGGGTATTTTAACTTTAACGGACCACGCTGGCAATATTACAGACTCAACAACAAAGGACACAACACCCTTGTCATGAATGATGAAATACAAGACATTTATGCTGAAACAGAAATCACCCAGTTTTACAGCTCCCAGGATTATGCATTCGGACTGGTAAACATGGCGGATGCATACGATGAACAATCTTATGCCACTACAAGAAAGTTTGAATTTGTAGATCGTGAAAAAATCATTATAACCGATGAAATCATTCCCATTGAAAACAATACACAGATAAGATGGGGACTCATAACAGGAGCCAATGTTGAACTGCATGGACACCAGGCATTATTAAATAAAAATGGAAAACAGATACGTCTGGTTATTCATCAACCCGAAAATGCAATATTCGATACCCTTTCCACGCACCCCGGAAATGATTCCGAAGATCCAAATACCGGGACACGAATGCTTGCATTTTTTGCAGAAGGACAAAGTGGACAGATGACACATATGGAAGTGGAAATTCACTTTAAGGATACGATTCTGGGTCAAACAAACAACCAAAACCCCAATCTCTTTTCTGATAACCAAAATATTGATTTCCATTGTTTTCCCAACCCTGCAAAAAGCACGGTGAATGTAAATTTGCACCTGCAGAAGCATTCCAAAGTCCTCCTTGAGGTATATGATTCATTTGGTAGAAAAATCGACGTCATTTTTTCTGATTATCTGCATGCCGGAAATCATCATTTTAAATGGGGAAAAGCAAAGCATCCCAACCTAAAACCCGGTGTTTACACCGTGGTATGCACAACAGAAGAACAACTGGTAAATCAAAAAATTATGATAACACCTTAAAGATGAGAAGATAAACCGAGCCATGACGATACTATTGCCACCTATGCGGATGATTATAATTCGCAAAATGACTAAAAATACGAAACCACATTTTTTGGCGTGCTCCCCCGTTAGAAAAAACGTGACAGGCATGTGTCCGAACTAAATAAACTACAAACATATGAATTTTATCCGTATTTATTTACTATCTTGTCTTATATTTCTTCTCTCCGTTAATCTTTATTCATTAAATGAAGGAATATCAGATGCCAATACCAGGAAATCCGCTGATTCGGGCAGCAGAGATTTGATCCTGGATCAGGAAAAAACCAACCTTTTATCCATTCAGGATAAGATAATCCTTACTGAAGAAGTGATTGCCAATATTCAACAACTCAGACAAACCAATGAATTGCTTGAACAACTCATTGGGGTAGTGCAATGGTATGCAGATAGTGCCCTCACTGAAGGGCTTATGGAGTATATTCCCGGCAATACCGAGAGCGACTATCGGCGGGAGATTATGTTCAATGTTTTCAATTTAGCCCTGACTTACCGGTTAACTGGAGATACGGTTTACGCTGCGAAAGTTAAAGAGCATCTGATAAATGTTGCTGGTTTTCCAGATTGGGGATCTCATCATTTTCTGAATGTTGGTGAAATAACTACTTTCATGGGATTGGGTTATAACTGGATTTATGAGTACCTCACAGAAGAAGAACGTGAAACCATCAGAGCGGGTATTATTCATAATGGTTTACGGGAAGGAATCAAAGCTTATAACGGCAATAATCAGATTGGATGGTGGGTAAACAGAGACAATAACTGGAACCAGGTTTGTAATGCAGGACTGACCATAGGGGCACTTGCCGTGGCAGAACACTGGCCTGATTCTTCTGCCTTTATCATTGAGAACGCTGTAGAATCACTGGAGTTGCCCATGGAAGTCTATTCTCCTGATGGCGCCTGGTACGAAGGTCCTACCTACTGGGCGTACGGAACAACCTACAATGCCTTGATGCTGGATGCTTTGAAAACCGCCACCGGTTCTTTTCACAACCTCGACAATCTTGATTCTTTTGAAGACCTCGGCAAATCTGGTCTTTTTCATATACAAACAGCCGGACCTACCGGTCTGTATTTTAATTATGCTGATGCTAAAAAAAATCTCTATTTTTCACCTGTCTTATTCTGGATGGCCAATGAGTATGATAAACCAGTTTATGCATGGTTTGAAAGACTACTTTGCCAAAAAGATTACCCCAGAATGCTGAAGGGTGATCTCATGAAAGACGACACCCTGGACCGTTTCCTTGCCTTGCTGGTTATCTGGTTCAATGATCAGGGAGAAAATTTTACTTACGATGACTTACCCTTTGATACAAAGTTTCAGGGAGAAGGGGTTGATTTGTTTGCCATGCGGAGTAGTTGGTCTGACAATGCAACATATTTGGCCGGCAAAGCAGGAAGCAATCAGGTTTCGCACGCGCATCTCGATGCAGGAACTTTTGTTCTGGACGCTAAAGGAGAAAGATGGGCTTTTGACCTTGGCGGAGAAAACTATGATTTACCCGGATATTGGGATTTCGACGGTGGAAGGTGGCAATATTACAGAACAGGAAACAAATCTCACAACACCCTGGTAATAAATGAACAACTACATAACATTTATGCTGTAACTGAGATCACCCAATTTTTTACTCAGGAAAATCATGCATCCACCTTCATGAATCTTACCGATGCTTATATTGATGAATCTTATGCTACAAACCGGAAATTTGATTTCCCAGATCGTGATAAAATATTTATCACCGATGAAATTATCCCCAAAACCAATAACTCCCTTATAAGATGGGGGATGATCACCTATGCCGACATTGAACTCCAGGCAAACCAAGCCATCCTTACCCAAAACAATAAACAAATAAGGTTGCAGATCAACCATCCTGAAGGAATAGTTTTTGACACCATTTCAACTTATCCGGGAAACAACTACGAATACCCCAATACCGGTACACGTATGCTTGCCTTTTATAAAATGGGTGATGCTGGTGAATTGATAAACCTGGAGGTTGAATTTAATTTTGCAGATACTTTATTTACCGGTCAAACTCACCTCGAAAATCTGACCACCAGTCCTGATCATATACAACTTCGTTCCTATCCCAATCCTTCAAAAAAGGATGTAAACATCCATCTTCATCTGAAAAAGGAATCCGAAATAAAAATGGAAATATTTAATGTGATGGGCGAAAGGGTAGAAGTCATTGCTAACAAGCATTTATCACCAGGAGATCATCATTTCCGTTGGGGCAGGTCTTCGGATTCATTTGTAAAACCCGGGGTTTATTTATTAGTCTGTAAAACCCAAAACAATACCTCAACTTCCAAGATTATGATTACTGACTGACAGGATTAAAAGTATATTTTTTAACTTGCAAACTATTGAGATAAAAAAATAAATGACGTAAAATAAAATTTTTCGAAAGTATTCTAAAACAAATAAAAACTTAACGCCTAAATAATGAGAAAACATGTAAACTTTGCTGCTAAATCTTTTATTGTACTTTTTTTATTCATGGTAGGATGTACATCCCCAAAATCTGATACAACTAATATTAATATGGAGTATGATTTTCCATTTCAGAATCCGGAGTTGGCCAGGGACGAACGGATACAGGATCTGATCTCAAGACTCACGCTTGAGGAAAAAGTGTCGCAGATGATGCACGAGAGTCCTGAAATAGAAAGACTTGACATACCCGCCTACAACTGGTGGAATGAGTGCCTGCATGGTGTGGCGCGTGCCGGAAGTGCCACCGTTTTCCCACAGGCCATAGGCATGGGGGCTACTTTTGATGACCAGCTCATCAACAATGTAAGTACTGCCATTTCCGATGAAGCACGGGCCATGTATCATGCTGCTGCCAGACTTGACAACAGGGTGCGCTATGCCGGACTTACCTTCTGGACACCTAACGTGAACATTTTCAGAGACCCACGCTGGGGAAGGGGCATGGAAACCTACGGTGAAGACCCCTACCTGATGAGCAAAATGGGTGTTTCGTTCGTAAAAGGATTGCAGGGTGATGACCCCAACTACCTGAAAGCTGCAGCTTGTGGCAAACACTTCGTGGTACATAGTGGCCCTGAGGCATTGCGCCATGAGTTCAATGCCGTTTCTAATCAGAAAGACATGAACGAAACCTATTTCCCTGCCTTTAAGGCACTGGTGCAGGAGGCCGAGGTGGAAGCCATCATGTGCGCCTACAACCGTACCAATGGTGATCCGTGTTGCGGCAGTGATGTACTTCTGAACCAGGTACTGCGGGATCAATGGGGCTTCGAGGGGCATATCGTTTCTGATTGCTGGGGAATCATCGATTTTTACGACGGACACAATGTGGTGGAAACCCCTGAAGAAGCCGCAGCCATGGCAGTAAAAGCCGGTGTAAACCTTAACTGTGGCAGTACCTTCGATCCTCATCTGCTGGAAGCTGTGCAAATGGGTCTGATCTCCGAAGAAGAAATAGATGAAAGGCTTGCTACTCTTCTGCGCACACGCTTTAAACTTGGTTTATTTGATCCTTACGAACGAAACCCTTATGCTGAAATTTCAACCGATGTGATCAACAGTGAAGCTCACCAGAAACTGGCACGGGAAGTGGCTCAGAAATCAATCGTGGTATTAAAAAATGATCAGGTGTTGCCCCTGGCAAAGGATACCCGCTCTGTTTTTGTTCTCGGACCCAATGCCAATAATGTAGAGGTACTCATTGGAAACTATTATGGAGTAAGTCCGAACATGTCAACCATTCTCGAAGGATTGGCATCGAAAGTTGCCCCGGGTTGTATGATCCAGTATAAAAAGGGGTTTATGCTCGACCGGCCGAATATCAACCCCATCGACTGGACCAGCCCCGACGCCAAGCAGGCAGATGTTTCCATTATGGTGATGGGCATCTCTCCCATGATTGAGGGCGAAGAGGGCGAAGCAATCGCTTCTCCTCATAAGGGAGACCGATTGGATTATAACCTTCCCTCCAACCAGATAGAATTCCTGAAACGTATGAGAGAAGACAATGATAAACCCATTATAGCTGTCATTACCGGTGGAAGTCCCATGAATCTGAAGGAAGTGCATGAAATTGCCGATGCAGTGGTACTTGCATGGTATCCCGGCGAGCAGGGCGGTAATGCTGTTGCCGATATCATTTTTGGCGATGTGAATCCTTCAGGAAGATTACCAATTACCTTTCCCGAATCCATTGACCAACTGCCTCCGTTCGATGATTATGATATGCCCGGAAGAACCTACCGCTACATGAGCGCCAAACCCATGTACCCGTTTGGATACGGTTTGAGTTACACCGACTTCAGATATGAAGATGTGACGATCAACAGCAATGAACTGCAAGCTGGCGAAACCGCCGAAGTAACTGTAACTGTAAAAAATATCGGAAGATACGATGGCGAAGAAGTTGTTCAGTTGTACCTTACCCTGCCCGATAAAGGATATCAAAACCCTCTTTACTCACTCAAAGGCTTTAAAAGAATAGCATTGCAACCCGGGGAAAGCAAAGAGGTCAGTTTTACACTCACACCCGATTTAATGGAATCTGTTACAATGGAGGGCGAATTTGTAATTGAGCAGGGCGAATACCTGGTGAAAGTTGGAGGTTCTTCACCGCACGAAAGAAGCCTGGAACTGGGCATGCCCGGGTTTGCAGAAACCCAATTTACCGTAAGCAAATAATTGAAAACGAATTTATGAACTAAAAAGAATTAAAAAATGTCAGAACATTTAACCCATGTAGCTATTTTTGAGGATAGTTACCATATCGTAAAACATTCAAAAGAAAAGTTCACCGCTGCTTTCCATGAATCGCTGGACAAGGCATTTGATAGTGGACTGTTTTGCAGTGGATCGAGAGGAAATCATTTTTTTGCCATACCCCTACTGGAGAAAAACCGGGATATTTACAAACAGGGAAAAGCAACCCGGAAGCATCTGGAGCAAATCGCCGGTGCCATCGGGTGGATCACCCACCGGGCAGCCGATCACCAAATGAAACCGATTTTCAGAATTATTGAAAATCAAAAAAACCCGGTTTTGACCTCCACTGAAAAACAAATGTATGATGATGCTGAATCATTCAGGCAGGTATTCAACGGAGGTAAAAAAACCTCTACCTCGCCTTATTCCTTGTTAACAGAAGCAACCCTTTCTACGGGTATGAAACCTCACCCTGCTACTGATCATATTCATACCGACGTATTTGAAAACATTTTCACACACTACATACTTCACGAAATGCTTTTAACCAACAATTTTATTCAGCAGGAGCAGGATGTGGATGTTTTGGTGGATAAAATCATTGGACAAAGTCAGGATTTGTATGAAGACCTGAGAATTTACATCAGAGCTTTTGAAAACCCCGAACCTGTAAAACAGACAGCATATCTTTTAAAGCATAATTACTACAACCCTGATGATCAGATTATTCAGTTTGTAAGATATGCCCAGGAACATCATAAACCACATCCTTCTATCAATCTCGATTATGCACTCGGGCAAACAGAAGGGAAAAGCCTTTATGCACAGGCACTGAAAAAAAGTTATGACTATTTGCTGGCAGCAAGTGATTTTTTTGATGGAAAAATCGACAAGTCAACTGTTTATGATGCTGTACATAATTTTAGCGAGGCACACCGAATATAATGCGGCTTTGCAAGACACCAAAAGCAGTTTTACAGTACAAGCTTTTATTCCATCTATTATTGTTAAAATTGAAAAATATAAAAACCTATGAATCGACGAAATTTCATAAAAAACACCACGCTTACCACCGCAGGAATGATGTTCATGCCTTCGGTGCTTCAGGCAGAGGCAATCTTTAGTCCAGGAAATTCTGAAAACAAAGATTTTTGCCCTTATCCTGTTACATTGATCTCGGTAATTGAAGGCAGTTCTTTGCTGGCATTCATAAGCGATAAGATGAATACTGAAACACAAAACGCTTTGCTTTCTGATATTCACGTGCGCCCACCCGCCAACAAGGGCAGAATGGCCGGGGTTTTGCCACCACTGGATAAAAGACTGATGACCTTATTGAGAACACTCAAAAGCAATCCAGATCAGGATAATTATCTGGCAAGACTTTCGGTTGCTATGGGTTGGGCTGCCAGAAACGCAACGCATTTGACCTTCCATGAGTTCTTTAATGGAAAAGATCAGCAGCAAATGATCATGTCGGGAATACATATGGATGCTGTTGTTTTGCGAAACCTTTCACTACCGGATTATAACCCCTCCCAGGCAACAAAAGAAGATATGGAGGAGTTGCTGAATATTATTGTTCCCAGGGCTATAACACGTACACATACCATCAAACCAGACATGGATGATGGCATGGGGTGGGTAAACAGAATGTCGGAAAAAAGGAGAAACATGAAAAAAAGATTCTCTGATTATGCCAGCGCTATCGTTAATCCTGATCAAGGGCTCCTGCCAGCTGACTTTTATAAAAACGATGACACGTTTGTGACGCTTGCCCATAAACTACAAAAAGCACAAGATGTAACAAAAGAACAAACCAATATGATCTCTGATCCACGGCAATCAGCAAGTTCATTGTATGGTAAGGCATTGAAAAAATCGACCCTCTCTCTTTTTGCAATCAATGATTATCTTGAAAACAAAACAGATGAAGAGAGTCTTGAAACAATGCTATTCGCATAACCCGGTTGATATTCTATTTTCTGAAAAGACGAGGAATTCTTCAATCAAATACATGAGTATTCTCTGAAAAGTCATTTTTAGTGGATTATTGAAAATATGAATTTTTATTTGTCTGACCTTCAGAGATATAAATTAGTATTATTAGGGTATTTACTTTTTGCCTCTGATTTGTATCATTTTGTCCATATGGTATCCATGAGATCGGATGAAATTTGAAAATGCACATTCCCGCGAGGAGAATCGCATATAGTTCTTTACTGTGTGCAGCATCCAGGTGGTTTTCATATTACATAAGTGTATTTCTGGATTAATGAGTTTTATCTATACATTATATAAAAAAGATATAATAACGCTTATGGTCTAGTAGCAGGTTGTAAATACCCTAGTAATATTAATTTGAATAATCTGTGGACAATATACTTTTTCAGTGTGCACTCATCCACTGAATGAAGTAAGATTGCCTGGCATTCATTTTTTCATTTTGATTTAATCTGAAAACCCAAAAACAAGTCATCAACATGAATTTATCACGCAGAAGTTTTATCAGGAATACAGGTATGCTGACAGCAGGCTCTGCCCTTTTGGGAAGCTCGTGCAGCACATCTGCCTCCAACGATTGGGAGGAAAAAAACACCGAACTCAATAAAATCCTTGAGGAGCCTGTGTTAAAAGCACATCTTTTCAAAGACCCTGTAATCATTGAATCAGTAGATCTTCTTCACCACGATGGGAACTATATATGCCGGGTACGATCTAAAGATGGTGCGGAGGGTTTGTCTATTTCCAATAACATGCAGATGAGATACCTGTACCCGATTTTTCTGCACCGGGTTAAAGATTTCTTTATCGGAAAAGATGCCCGCCGGCTCGATGAACTGATCGATGGGGTGTATGTACACAGAAGCAACTATAAGTTGCAAAGTCTGGCTATTTGGGTACCGGTGGCCACACTGGAATTTGCTGTTCTGGATATGCTCGGAAAAATAGCAGGTAAGTCGCTGGGCGAACTTATTGGCGAAATTCACCAAACCCGCATTGATGTTTACAAAGCCAATAACAACCGTGGACGTTCGGTAGAAGAGTCGATTGAAAGAATCAAAAAGCAGGTGGAAGAAACCAATGCAAGAGCACTGAAATTTAAGGTGGGAGGCAGGATGCTCACCCCCGACGATCCTCCCGGACGCACCGAAAAACTCATCCCGCTGGTACGTGAAACCTTTGGAAGTGAGATGACCATTTATGCGGATGCCAACGGTGCATACCAGGTTGAAGAAGCGGTAAAAACAGGAAGACTGATGCAGGAATATAAATATGATTTTTTTGAGGAACCCGTGCCCTTCGACTGGTACGAAGAAACAAAAATGGTGAAAGATCAGTTGCAAATACCTGTTGCTGGTGGCGAGCAGGAAGGATCTATGACAAACTTCAGGTGGCTGATTGCCAACAGGGCACTGGACATCGTTCAACCCGATATTTTTTATTTTGGTGGGATGATCAGGTCTATGAAAGTGGCAAAGATGGCGCATCATTTTCAAATGGAATGTACGCCCCATATTTCCGGTTCAGGTCTGGGATACCTTTACATGATGCACTTCGTGTCTGCTTTACCAAATGCAGGTCCTTATCACGAGTTTAAAGGTTTTTCCAATCAAATTCCCTTTCAGGCCATCAATACCGAACTAAGCACGGGACAAGGTTATGTAAACGTACCCGTTGCACCCGGAACAGGTATTGAGATCGACCCCGATTTTATTGCGTTGCACAAAAAAATGGATGACTGATCATGAAACAGAACCATGTTTTATTGTACACAATCGTGCTTGCGAGATCAACGAAGTTAAACACCAATGAACCGGGTTTACGAGCTCAGCGAAGCCAAAATAGCAAACATGGAGTTCCATCCAACCTTAACCTACAAATTATTACCGGATGAAA
>CAZPVB010000074.1:0-16897 GCA_964589855.1 uncultured Bacteroidales bacterium | reverse complement strand
TTTCCTCCGGAAAAGATGAGATCATTTTCGCTATACTTCGTGATTTTACCACCAATTCGTCCATCGATTTTACTGATAACGGTTACGAAAGAGAATTTGCTGATTTTTGGGGTACAACAGAAGGGGTGATCAGACTTGTGCGCACCGGAGACGACCTTTCAGCAGGTACCGTTGTTACTTTGCAAGGCAATGATGGTGCAGCCAATCCGGAGCTGGGAGACGACTTTGATGTTTTTGTGGATGGAAGCAATGATAATGATAACTGGAATTTGCAGAGTATAAATGGTAACAGTAGATTTAACCTTGGAAGCACCGATCAGCTCTGGATCATGCAGGGAGGTTCGTGGAGTGCCGCACAAGGGACGCATCAGGGAGTTTATAACGGAAAGGTTTTATACGGTTGGTCTTCCAACGGGTGGGAGCAAAGTTTTGGATATGGAAACACATCTGGTTCAACATTGTACCCGGGTGCGGAGTGTTACAATGTGGATGTTTCAGGTTTATCGCATCCCGACAAAGTTAAATATACCGGAGATGTAACCTCTGCATCTCCCCGCGAATGGGTATTGCGCATCAATAATTCTTCCAATTGGACTGGGTATGATGATGATACAGGTTATGATTCGGGAGGATCATTTGGGAGTATATTGACATTAAATTCGAGTTTGAACGATGATTCAAAATGGATTGGTGATGCAGATACGGATTGGTTTAATTGCGCTAACTGGGGAACGCTAAGGGTTCCTGATCAAAATACCGATGTGGTAATTGATGAAGATGCCTCTGAGGATATCGTAATTGATGGAATCGCATCCGTTCGTAATTTAAAAATTAGCGATGATGAATCCAGAAGTGTTACCCTAAATGATGGATCCAGCGATCTCCATATTTTTGGCAACCTTGACATCAATTCTTCTGCTACGTTTGATCTTGATGAAGGAAATTTAAAATTGGAAGGGAACTTTACCAACCAGGGCAGTTTCAGCCAGTCTTCGTCTTCTGAGATATTCTTCCAGGGAAACTCCATTCAGCAGATCAACCTGAATCAACCCATAAATTTTGAAAATGTCACTGTTGACAATGCCTCAGGCATACAAATCAATGATAATGATTTGGTTATCAATGGTGAATTAAACTTGCTATCTGGTTACATTGATACACAATCTCAAAAAGTTGATTTTAAAAACACAAACAATAATGCCCTTACCACCCAAAATGGTACATATATCTCAGGAGAATTAAAAAGAAGTGTTGCATCCACAGGTGAATATGATTTCCCGGTGGGTGATGGCAATCAAAGGCAAAATGCCAAAATCAACATTACTTCTTCTACCAATCTCAATGATATCGTAGTATCCTTTCATGATGAATTAAACCAGGATGACCTTGACATTTCTGATTTAAACCTAACAGTCCTCGATTCCAGGCTCAACACCCTGCTCGATGCCGGATTCTGGACCATTGAAGCAAACGAAGGAAGTAGCAATGTAAATTATGACCTTACGCTGGAGATTATTGCAGAGAATATGGGAGATGATCCCGTTCAACACAGCATTGTGAAAAGAGAGGATGAAAATGCTGATTGGGAATTGCAGGGGGTACATGATAATGATACCCAATCGGAAAATGAAGGAATTTTAACTGTGGTCAGAAGCAATCTTAGCGGATTTTCCGATTTTGCTGTGGCCAAAAATGATCTGGGTCCGCTACCGGTCGAGTTGTTTCATTTTCTGGTGGAAGCAAATCATGAAGATAACACTGTTGATCTTCGCTGGGCAACCGCTTCAGAAACCAACAACGATTTCTTTTCCTTAGAACGAAGCATCAATACAGTTGAGTCAGAAACCATCGGTTATGCAAACGGCGCCGGGTTTTCCAGCGAAACCATTCATTATACATTTACAGACCATACACCCATAGCAGGAATCAGCTATTACCGCCTCAAGCAAACCGATTTTGATGGATCCTATGAATACACCTCCTGGCAGCCCATTGAGATGAGACCTGCGATAAAGAGCAATCTTCAAATCGTAAACATCACGCAAGACAAGCAATCCGTTTATCTGCACATTCAAAATCCTGCTGAAGATGAACTGCATATTTATGTACATGATAGCATGGGCAGACAGGTATATCATAACCAGCTAAAGTCTGCTCAAACCGGTTATCTTCAGCATATCATTGATGATTTGGAAGCAGAGGGTATGCTGATCGTTTCGGTTGCCAACCAACATGACAGGGTTATAGGGAAAATTATACGTTAAAAAAAATTCATTTTACTTTTCAATGGAACAATTCAGGCTATATCGATTATCGTCTTTTTTATTTTTAGGGTTATAATAAACGGGTAACTGTAAAAGATTGAAGATGTTTTTTGGTTGCTTTTTTGAAATAAAAACCCAAAAGAAACAGAAATATACCCAAAATAAAATAGGGAAGATGCAATGGGGCATAAAAAATCTGAAGCAATTGTATTTGCGCAATGATCCAAACCGAAAGAACTACTCCCTGAAACATTACCAGCCAAGGATAGAACACATGGTTTTTTAGTAACAACGCCACTGCCACCAGATTCATAAGCCCGTTCATAAACAACAAAATGATGCCTGGTATCAGGTAGTTTTCAAAAGGAGATTTTTCAAGAAAAGAGAGGGGCATTTGCATTTTTTGCCCGGAGGGATCAATCACCAGCATGATTCCTCCCCATATAGCCGAAAGAGACACAAAGAGGAGCAAAAAGACAACCAGCAAACGCACTTTTTTTTTTCAGCATGCTTTTGTATTGCTATCAATGAATTTTCAAGTTTTTTATAATGGGAGAAATATTGTTTAAAAGTAAAGGAAAATAGATATTGACAGCACAAGTTCCCGTTAATTAAATGTTAACATTTTGGTACAATCGCACGAGGTTTTATGGGTTGTTTCCAGGCACCATAAAATAACATTGTGGTGTATTACATGCATTTCAACGCATGTCGGGCTCAGGTGTTTTTATCCCTGGCAGCATTCATGTTGTCTTTCAGTTTATCGAATTTGATGCGATGAAGGGCAGTTTTGGGTTTCACGAAAAACTGTTTGTAATCCTGGGCATTCATCTTTTCCCAGTCCTGTTTCTGCCAACTGGCAATGGCATGGGTAGGTTGAAAAGCAGGTTGATTGGTTTTTCGGGCAAACCGCTTGTTGTGTGGGCACACCTGTTGGCAAATGTCGCATCCAAAAATATATCCCTGAGTTTTTTGCCTGAGATCCTTGTTTATGGGGTCTTTCGTTTCGATGGTAAGGCACGATATACATTTTCGACTGTCAATTACACCGGGTTCTGTGATTGCATGGGTTGGACATGCATCCATGCACTGATGGCATGTGCCGCAGTAGTTTTTTTTAATTGGGTCATCTTCCTGTAATTCCGTATCTAAAATTATTTCTGCAAGAAAATAGAAACTTCCCTTTCTGGGGATGATCAGGCATGAATTTTTCCCGATCCATCCCAATCCTGCCTTTTGCGCCCAGTACCTTTCCATAACGGGTGCCGAATCGGTAAAAACGCGTGCATTATTTATTTCTGTTTGCTTTTTAATAAACTGTAACAATTCGTAAAGTTTCTCTTTGATCACCAGGTGATAATCTTTTCCGGCCGCATAGCTGGAAACCTTGTAAAAAGCATCCGGTGGTTGAAAGTTTTCCTGATGGTAATTCATGGCTAAACAAATGATAGATTTTGCACCCTCAACAAGCAATTCAGGATTCATTCTTTTGTCAAAATGGTTTTTCATATAATCCATTTTGTAGTGCATGCCTTTCTCTGTCCACCTGTTGAAACGGTTCTGATGATCAGCATCTACTGTATCTACCCTGGCAATCCCACAGGCATCAAAGCCCAGCTCCCGGGCTTTCTCCTTTATTTTGCTGGTAAGAATTTGTTTTTTTTCAGAATCCAAAAGGTCAGTGTTTATATCAGTCAAAAAGTCTTCCCTGCTGAAGGTTTTTGATGCGGCCCATGTGCTTATAAGCGGCTTCGGTAGCTTCTCGTCCTCTTGGAGTGCGCATCAGGTATCCTTCCTGAATCAAAAAAGGTTCATAAACTTCTTCAATGGTTCCGGGGTCTTCACCAACGGCGGTAGCGATGGTTGTAAGACCAACCGGACCTCCTTTAAACTTATCAATAATGGTCAGCAGAAGTTTGTTATCCATTTCGTCTAATCCGTTTTTGTCTACATTGAGGGCATTCAGCCCATATTGTGCAATATCCATGTCAATGCTTCCATTGCCTTTTACCTGAGCAAAATCGCGAACCCTTCTGAGCAGAGCATTGGCGATACGAGGTGTACCTCTGCTTCGGCGGGCGATCTCCATGGCGGAATCTTCGTTAATCGCCACATTGATAATAGAGGCAGATCTTTTGATGATGGTATTGAGCAAATTTACATCGTAATAGTTCAGGCGTGCATTGATGCCGAAGCGGGCGCGCAGGGGAGAGGTAAGTAGGCCCGACCGGGTAGTGGCACCAATAAGGGTAAAAGGGCTAAGCGCAATTTCAATACTACGGGCATTGGGACCTGTTTCGATCATGATGTCAATTTTGTAATCTTCCATGGCAGAGTAAAGATATTCTTCCACCACCGGGCTAAGGCGGTGAATTTCATCAATGAAAAGCACGTCTTTTTCTTCCAGGTTGGTAAGCAACCCTGCCAGGTCGCCGGGTTTATCGAGAACCGGTCCGGAGGTTATTTTGATCCCTACCCCCATTTCGTTGGCTATGATATGTGCCAGGGTTGTTTTTCCCAGGCCGGGAGGGCCGTGCAAAAGAACGTGGTCGAGAGCCTCATTGCGTTGCCGGGCGGCATCCACAAAAACCTTCAGGTTGTCAATAATTTTTGCCTGACCGGTAAAGCTGCTAAACTCCGCCGGACGAAGGGCTTTTTCATATTCCCTCTCGGCATTGCTCAAGGATTTGGCTTCCGGGTTTAAATTTTCGTTTTTCGACATGGTTCTTCTGAAAAATAAATACAGTTTTTTTTAATTACGGATCAAAATTGCTTTGGGATTTCTCCTTTTTATGTAATGATCGCATAAAAAACACTTTTACAAAGTTACATAAAGTAACATACAAAAATTGGAATCCTGGGTTTATCGACAGGTAAATCATGTAACCCTGCACAATGATTTTAGTATAACATTAAAAAGTTTTCTTCCTTTTGACTGGTTCCCTGTGTGGTTTTTATCCGAGTGTAATCTACTGGTTTTTAAAGAGAGAAACAAATAAAGGGAGAGAGAATACAGGAAAATACATCCGGGGTATGCAAGTTTTAGTTGCTATACGGGTTATAATTGTAAAATAATTCTGAATTTTCGCTATTTTTACCTTACCAATAAATAAAATTACTGATTTACTAAAACCGGAAAGATATGAATGAAATAGTAGTTGCTGTTGATTTTTCGTCATGTTCCATCAATGCTACCCGGCATGCCATAAATATTGCCAATGCCTACGATGCCAATATAACTGTGCTGAACGTCTGCAAACCCTGCAGTGATGAGTCTGTCTACCCCGATACCAAAGACATTCACTACCAGGAAGCACAAAAAAGGTTGAAAGATATTAAAACCGATTTTTCTTCTCTGGTGAAAAATGAACTTCGTATCAAAATAAGAGAAGGAAAAGTTTACAATGAAATTGTAAACGAGGTAAAAGAAAGAGAGGCTATTTTCCTGATTGCCGGCACCCATGGTATATCTGGTTTCGAAGAGTATTTTATTGGTAGCAATTCTTACCGGTTGGTCTCTTTATCGCCGGCACCCATGATTACCATTCGTACAATGTTCCAGAAAAAACAGATCAAAAAGATTCTTTTTCCCGTAGATTCTTCTTCCGATACCCGGCAAAAAACAAACCTTGCCATTGAATTAGCAAGAAAATTAGGTGCCGAAATCCGTGTTTTAGGTGTTTACGATACCGGGTTGAAAGACTTACGGAAAAAAGTTAAAAATTATTCCTTGCAGGTAAAATCTGTGTTTGATAAAAAAGAATTAAAATGCTCTATTGATTTTGCAGAGGGAAAGAAAGCATCGGGCATCATACTGGATTATATTGGCATTCATGACCTGGATATGGTGGTGATGATGTCGGATAAAGACAGCTCTACCATGATCATTGGCAATGAAGCACAACGTATTATCAACTATGCACCTGTGCCGGTATTAAGCATACACCCCATATTAACCAGCAGTTCTGATTTCAGACTTAGTGGATCAGGATAATCCCTGTTAAGTATATTCCTTTATATGATTATATGATCAAAATTCCCAAAAGAGAATATTTGACTGAGCAAATTTT
The DNA here is from genome assembly GCA_964589855.1 of uncultured Bacteroidales bacterium. Taxonomy (GTDB): domain Bacteria; phylum Bacteroidota; class Bacteroidia; order Bacteroidales; family UBA7960; genus SKVR01. Next base: position 10,563 of record CAZPVB010000074.1, on the reverse strand, counting down.
TAACCTGAATAATCAAGATGATTTTCATACACTTGCTATTCAGGTTTTTTATTATCAATATCAGTACAATCAAACTTATAAAAGATTTGTGGATTGTTTAGTGTCTGATATTTCCCTTATAAAAAACCTTGAGGATATACCCTTTTTGCCTATTGAATTTTTTAAATGGCAAAAAGTTTCTACCGGTCAGTTTTCTCCGGAAATAGTATTTACCAGTAGCGGCACCACTGGTATGCAGCCATCCAGGCATTTTGTAAGAGATCTTTCTCTTTACGAAAAAAGTTTTTTAAAAGGGTTTCATCTTTTTTTTGGAGATCCTTCTCAATATGCAATTTTGGCTCTTTTACCCTCTTACCTTGAAAGAGAGGGATCTTCGTTGATTTATATGGTAGAAAAGCTTATAACACATTCTGCTCATCCCCATAGTAGTTTTTACCTGCATGACTATGATCAGTTGAAAGAGAAAATAGAATCACTGGTTCATGCGAAACAAAAAATATTGCTTGTAGGGGTTACTTTTGCTTTGCTTGAAATGGCTGAAAAGTATCCTGTTCATGCACCCCATATGGTCGTAATGGAAACCGGAGGCATGAAAGGGCGCAGAAAAGAGATGATCCGTGAGGAACTTCATCATGTGCTAAAACAAGGTTTTGGGGTGCAAAATATTTATTCAGAGTATGGCATGACAGAATTGCTTTCACAGGCTTATTCTTTGGGTGAAGGAATTTTTCATTCTCCTCCCTGGATGAACATAATGATACGCGATATGAATGATCCTAAAAGTTATCTTCCCAATGAAAAAACTGGTGCCATTTCGGTCATTGATCTTGCCAACATTGATTCCTGCGCGTTTTTATCTACTCAGGATTTGGGGAAAAGGCATAATGATGGCTCTTTTGAGGTACTGGGGAGATATGACAACAGTGATGTAAGAGGATGCAACCTTATGGTTGTATGACGTAAATCCCTATGTTTTGCCAGACTTCTCATTCATTTCCGGCCATTTGCATGTATCAGCGACGGTAAATTATCAAAGCAGAAAAATTTATCTCTATTTATAAATAATATTAACTATTTTTGGATCAGGTAAAATAATCATGTTTTTTATTGGTACTGACAGGATACCAGCAAGAATGAAACCATTTACACGATCATTAACAGGAAAGATAATAATACCGATTTGGATCTTCTGCATTTTTATCTGCACGATAGGGGTGATGGATTCCGGGGTATAATCCAACTTCTGTATCAGGGAATGAAAAGAATAAATATTTTATGTTTGGCAATGGTTTTATGGGCGATACCCTCATATTACGCTTATGCGGAGGATTTTACCGCCCGGCAGGGAGTGCTTGATGCCAGTGAATTTTCTTCTTCTGAAAGTAATATTCTTACCCTTGACGGTGAATGGGAGTTTTACCCCAATGAACTGCTAACCCCACAACAGGTTAGGGAAAGAACACCGGAGTATTACAAAAAGTTGCCGGGTTTACTTACAGAAAAACCATGGAAAATCAATCAGAGCTTTGATTATGCAACCTATCGCTTAAGGGTTTTTAATACAGGATTATCAGGGCAGATCAGTATAAAGAATAACGAAATTGCAGGTGCATGGCGTTTATATCTCAATGGGAAAAATGTTTTATCGAATGGATGGGTGTCTTCCAATCCTGAGGAGGAAAAAATCCATTACCGTCCTTCCATCACAACCGTTTTCTTTGATTGTGATACCCTTGATTTTGTATTACAGATCTCCGGGCATAATCATCCCCGCAGTGGTATATATAAGACCTTTCGTATAGGAGCAGAGCATTTTTTGCAAAGCGAGCATCTTTTTCATACAGGATTCGATTTCTTTTTGCTGGGAAGTATGCTTATCATGGTTTTTTATCATTTGAGTATGTTTTTTGTGGCACGCAAAGAGTATTCTTCACTGTATTTCAGTTTTTTTGTTCTTTTGATCTCTTTTCGGATTTTTGCCACCGGCGAAGAGGCTATATTTTTATTTTTTCCTTCAATGCCTTATCCCATTTTATTAAAAATAAAATATGCTTCTTTCTATGTGGCACCTATATTTTTTATCCTCTTTTTAAAACAAATATTCCATAAAGAGGTAAATGCTAAGTTATTAAAGGTATTTATCTATATTTCACTGGGTTTTACCCTGGTTATACTTCTCTTTCCCCCTTCAGTTTTTATATACACGCTTTTGCCGTATCAGTTGTATATCATCATAGCAAGTGGTATTGTGATTTATTGGTTGTGGAAAGCGTTACGGAATCAACGACAAGGTTCGCTTGTTTTTTTTATTGGGGGATTGGTCATGTTTTCAACCCTGGTGTACGACCTTGCTTTACATGTAACCGGGAGCGAGGGAAAAGAACTTTTCCCGTTGGGTTTACTGGTTTTCATTTTATGCCAGTCGTATGTTTTATCATTAAAATACAGCAGAATTTTAAAGAAAAATCATGCTCTTTTAAATGAACTGGACTATAAAAATAAAAATCTGGAGCGGATGGTGTCAGAACGTACGCACGAACTCATCACACAAAAAGACCTTCTTTTGAAAACCAACCGGGAACTGGAGATGCAAAAAAGAAACATGATTGATCAGGGCATGATGATGGAAGAGATCAATGAGCTACTTCAAAAAGAGAAGGAAAAATCAGATCATTTGCTTTTAAATGTTTTGCCAAAAGCCATTGCCGATGAGCTCAAAATACAGGGAAAATCCACAGCACACAGTTATCCGGTAGTTACGGTATTGTTTATAGATTTTGTGGGATTTTCCGTATTTGCCGAAACGCTCGATCCGAATTTGCTACTGGAAGACCTGCATTTTTATTTTGCCAATTTTGATGATGTAACCCGGAAATATAATCTTGAAAAGATCAAAACCATCGGCGATGCTTACATGTGTGCGGGAGGATTGTACGAAAATGCCGGTGCACAGAGTGTAAAATCTACTATTTATGCCGCTTTTGAGATCAGCCAGTTCATGAAAGATTATGCTGAAGAAAAAAACAGTTTAAATGAAACTTTTCTTGATTGTCGCATAGGCATACACACAGGGCAGGTCATCGCCGGCGTTGTAGGAAAATCAAAATTTTCTTTTGACATATGGGGTCCTACTGTTAATGTTGCCAAGCGTATGGAATCGGCGTGCGAGCCAGGAAAAATAAACATCTCTGAAGACACATACAAATACATTAAGGATGATTTTATTTGTTCCTCAAGGGGCCTGATCACCGTAAAGCATGAGAAAAAGGTAAGAATGTATTATGTTGATGGCATAAGATCAGGCAAGTAGCAAATGGTCAACGATAAATCATGTCAACTATTTTTTCAAGTCCTTTTTTGTCGGTTTCATCAAAAGAATTCAATGCTTTGCTGTCTATATCCAAAACAGCGCTTACCTGTTGTTGATGGTCGAAAACAGGAATAACAATCTCACTGTTTGACCGCCCGTCGCAGGCAATGTGCCCCGGAAAATCATGTACATTGGGCACGATCACAGTTTCTTTTTTGTTGACAGATGACCAGCAAACCCCCTGGTTTTTGGCCAATAACTGGCAAGCTACCGGACCCTGATAGGGTCCGGCAATAAGATCAGCGTTATCCATCAGGTAAAAACCTGTCCAAAAAAAATAATCCATTTTATGATGTAAAACAGCTGCAATGGTTGCCATCTTTGATAAAGTATTTCCTGGTTTTTTTAGCAACTCATCAAGTTGATCTGTTATCCTGGAATATCGTCCTGCTTTTATGTTTTTATCCATAAATAAATCTTGAATGTATTGTTGTGCATGAAAAAACGTTCCAACCCGTTGATTGTTCATCAAATCCTCTCCAGTTCCACGGTAAAGTGTCTTAAAATGGGTGCTTCTTTCACGATTCTGAATCCCTTTCTGATCTCCAGGCGTCTTTCCCAAACATTTGCCAGTCCGGCGGCAATATAATCCATATGGTTGTGCGAATAAACTCTGCGTGGGATAGCCAGGCGAAGGAGTTCCAGAAGCGGATATCTGTTTTCGCGTGTCACGGGATTTCTGTCTGCCATCAGTGTACCGATCTCTGCTGCACGCACACCACATTCAACATAAAGTTCTATGGCGAGTGTTTGAGCAATATATTGTTCTTTGGGCAAGTTGGGTAAAAACTTTTTGGCATCAATAAAAACTGCATGACCCCCTGTAGGTTCCTGAATGGGTATACCCACTTCTCTGAGTTTATTTCCCAGATAGGCTACCTGTCCTATCCTCGAATCAAGATAATCGAATTGCGTACCTTCATCCAAACCTTGTGCCAGTGCGCCCAGGTCGCGTCCTGCCATACCACCATAGGTTAGGAATCCTTCGTACATAATATTGAAAACACTTGACTTCTCGAATAACTCACGATCGCGCAAAGCAATAAAACCGCCAATGTTTACAATAGCATCTTTTTTACTGCTCATGGTGGCGCCATCGGCGTAAGAAAACATTTCCTTTACGATCTCCCTGATCGATCTGTCTGTATAACCTTCTTCGCGGGTTTTGATAAAATAGGCATTCTCGGCAAAACGTGCAGCATCAAAAATGGTAAGTACACCGTATTTTTTGCACATAGCAGATACCTGCTTTATATTTTCCATGGAAACGGGTTGACCGCCCGATGTGTTGCAGGTTACCGTGATGATGCACAAGGGTATTTTTTCGCGGGGAAACTTTTTGAAAACATCTTCCAGTTTTTCCAGGTCAATGTTTCCTTTAAATGGATGAAAAACAGGGGTATTACATGCCTCATCGATGGTGCAGTCAATGGCTCTTGCCTTGCGGTATTCAATATGACCTTTTGTAGTGTCAAAGTGCGAATTGCCGGGTACCACATCACCTTCTTTTATCAGAGCAGAAAACAATACGTTTTCTGCAGCACGCCCCTGATGTGTAGGAAGGAAATAGGGCATATCCAGTAATTCTTCGATTTTATCTTTTAGTTTTCTGAAAGAAACAGAGCCGGCATAACTCTCATCTCCCAGCATGATTTCTGACCATTGATACTGGCTCATGGCACCCGTGCCTGAATCGGTTAGTAAATCGATGAATACCTGCTCACTTTTCAGGTTGAAAACATTGTAATGCGCTTCTTTTATCCATTTTTCGCGCTCCTTACGGGTGCTTCTGTAAAGAGGTTCTACTACTTTTATTTTATAGGGTTCTGCATAGGGTAATTCCATAGCATCTTCAATTTTAGAGGATTAATAATGTGTTCGAAAAAAAGGGTGAATGAATTGTTTTGCAAGCAGGAAATGCTTGCAAGCTATCAGCAGGAGTAAAAGGGATAGGTATCGCGACGCTTAAGGTTGCGGTAAATAGAACGTATTTGCTTGCTGTTAAATTGATTTTGGATGGTCATAACAGAATTGTTTGCATATTGCAAAAGTATAAATTTTCCTTTGAATGCAAACCAGATCATTTGCCTGAAATCTGCAAAAAACCATTTTTTTTAATCTGTTTATAATTTGATTAATTCAGTCAGATGCCTGCCCCGTTCTTTTCTTACGGGGGAGCTCGCCAAAATCCTGTTTTGTGTTTTTATCCGTTTTGCGAAATCTAATCATCCGCGTGTGTATCAATATTATTGTCATGGTTCGGTTCATGATGATGATTTTTTATGGTAGAAAAATCTCTTTTTAAAGATAAACTTAACATTTATCATGTGAATGGTGAAGGATTTTGTACTAAATTTATAGATGGAAAGTATTGTTGCCTGAAAAAATCAATCGATAACCTGTCACACAAATGCATAAGGAAATGCCACTTTTTTAGAGAGATGAAGAAAATATTAAATGATAAAATCAAAAAAAAAATGTCAGGATTCACTCCATTGCTCGTCTTTGTTCTGGTTAATAAGTAAAAATGCAGAAAACCATTTTTCCTTAAAACTGTTTAACCAGGTGTTCAGCAAATGTAGTTTGCCACATTTTATCCGAAATCATTGTCATTTGATGAATATATTTCAAATAAAATACCCGGAGATTAACAATATTATCACAAAATAAAAACCAACATCATGAATTACATCTTTCCAGGATCTTCACTTTGCAACTGTTGCTGTTGTTTTAAAATGAATGCTGTGCATACAATGGATGGATAACTTTACATGATTTGAAAAAACAGTTAACCCTTTCATTGAAGCATGAGAGGGTTTTTTTGTGAGCAAGAAATTCACTTACTAAAAATAAAAACATAACGAATATGGAAAAACTACAAGATTTTATATCAGAGCTATATCATGATCACACCAGTGAAGAATGTTTTATGCCTTGTAAAACAGATAGCAACAGGTTTATCAATGAGATGATTCAATTGCTGTTTCCCCTTGATGTGCCGCGCACGACAAAAGATTATCATCTCCGGTTCAGAGAGTGTGAGTTACAGTTTCGAAAACTGCTTAGTTCCTTAAGTTCTTTGTTGCAGGAAGTACCGGAAAAGATCATTGATGATTTCTTTAATGCCTTGCCCGGTATTTACAAAAAGCTGCGTAAAGACGCCGAATCTATCTATAAGTTTGATCCTGCAGCAGCCAGTGTTCAGGAGGTGATACATGCCTATCCGGGGTTTTTTGCCATCATGGTTTATCGCTTGTCTCATCAGCTGGTAAAACAAAATGTGCCGGTACTTCCGCGTGTGATCTCCGAATATGCCCACGGCAGAACAGGTATCGATATCAATCCCTGTGCTCTTATAGGAGATAGTTTTTTTATTGATCACGGAACAGGAGTTGTTATTGGTGAAACCACTTCTATTGGAAACAATGTAAAGATCTACCAGGGTGTTACCCTCGGAGCACTAACGGTAGAAAAGGCGCTTGCATCTACCAAACGGCATCCTACGATTGGGGATAATGTTATTATTTATGCCGGAAGTACCGTTTTGGGAGGAAAAACCGAGATCGGTCATGATTCGGTGATCGGTGGTAATGTGTGGCTGACTGAAAGTGTACCGCCAAACTCAGTTGTTTATCACAAAAGCGAGATCAGAATACGTTCAGGAAAAACTTTTGCAGATCCAATCAACTTCGTGATCTGAATCATTTGTACAATCAAATAAATCTTTAACCTTAAAAACAATTATTTATGAAAGCAAACAGCGTACTCCAACTGATTGGAAACACTCCTCACGTGAGAATCAACAACCTGTATCCATCTGATTATGAAGTTTGGATGAAGTTAGAGAAAAACAATCCCGGATCAAGTATCAAAGACAGGATCGCACTCTCTATGATTGAAGATGCCGAGCAAAAAGGATTGTTAAAAGAGGGGGGAGTCATTATAGAACCCACATCAGGCAATACCGGAATTGGATTGGCTATGGTTGGTGCTGTAAAGGGGTACAAAGTAATACTGGTAATGCCCGAAAGCATGTCTATAGAAAGGAGAAGGATCATGAAAACCCTGGGAGCCGAATTTCACCTTACCCCACGCGAAAAAGGGATGAAAGGGGCTATTGAAGAAGCACTTCGTCTTGAGAAAGAGATACCTGATTCATGGATACCCCGGCAGTTTGAGAATGCTGCCAATCCTGAAATTCATCGTGATGCCACAGCGCAGGAGATACTGGAAGATTTTCCGGATGGCATTGATTACATGATTACCGGCGTAGGCACAGGAGGACACATTACCGGTGTTGCACAGGTTTTGAAAGAAAAATTTCCCCAAATAAAAGTGTATGCGGTAGAACCCGAACTTTCGCCAGTGATTGGAGGTGGCCAACCTGGTCCGCATCCATTGCAGGGTATTGGAGCAGGGTTTATTCCCCAAAACCTCGACAGAGATCTTCTGGATGGTGCAATTGGGGTGAGTAAAGAAGAAGCCTTTGATTTTGCCCGTCAGGCAGCAGGAAAAGAAGGGTTGTTTATCGGCATTTCTTCTGGTGCTTCTTTGGCAGCGGTCAATAAAAAAATCCCGGAAATACCCAAAGGTTCCAGGATATTGACTTTTTGCTACGATACAGGCGAAAGATATCTTTCTGTGGATGGTCTGTTCGACTGATTTTGCTGGCGACGATTATTTAGCCAAAAAGAGATTTTACATCAACATTTTGGCGTTCTTTCTCGCTGATCTCAAATAGTCGTTTGGTTTTGAAATTGAAAACCATGGCAAAAACATTGGAAGGAAACATCTGGCACGCGTTGTTGTAGTCTGTTACCGCTGCGTTATAGGCGCGGCGGGCAGCGCTGAGTTGTTCTTCTACTTCGTTGAGACTACCCTGCAGTTGCATAAAGTTCTGATTGGCTTTCAGGTCGGGATAGTTTTCCACGGCAACCATTATTCCGCCCATTGCCCGTGAAATTTTGTTATCAAGGTCAACTTTTTCGTTGTCAGACAGATTGCCTGAAACAGCCTTTGCCCGCATCTCTGTGATATCGGTCAGGGTTTGTCGTTCGTGTTCCATGTATTTTTGCACCGTTGCTACCAGGTTGGGAATCAGATCGTACCTTTTCTTGGCCATGGCATCAATACTGGCAAAAGCTTTTTCGGCCATGTTGCGCAACCCTACGAGTCTGTTGTATCCCAGGATAGCAAAAAGTATAAACACGCCCAGGGCAATCCATAATCCTATACTTCCTTCCATGATTTTCTCTTTTTTTAATGGGTTAAAAAAATAAATGTATTGTTTCAATTCAATGATTGAAGCAATTGGCATTGCAGAAAAACCCTGCCAGATGAGTGACTAGTGAATTTTCAGACTACTTGTAACACGAATGCCTGCTTGCTTTAAAAGGTAAAAATACGAAAATAATTGTTCACTGGATCAATGCCAAACATTATCGGGTTTCTTTTTTGCACGTGCGCTCGCCAATACGTCTTTTCACCAATACCTGATTTCTTTGCCAACAATAAGCATCTTTATGGTGTATGGCAAAAATATGGCAAAGCATCGGTTTCGGATGGGGGTGAAAATAAAAATTGAATTAACTTTGTTGTAACCGGTTTATTTTTTCAACAATTTTTTCATGAAAACGATAAGTTATCTGATATTAAAGATGATGGGATGGAGGGTGACCCATCCCATGCCAGAGGGCATCCACAAGGCCGTGGTGATTATGGCACCCCATACAAGCAACTGGGACTTTCTCATAGGCAAGCTAGGGCTGCTTTCTCATGGAGTAAAAATCAAAACACTTATCAAAAAAGAGTCATTCTTTTTCCCTTTAGGTATCATCTTAAAGGCGTTGGGTGCTATTCCTGTAGACAGGGGTATGAGTGCCGGCACCATCAAAAAAGTTACCAACATGATGAATGCCACCGACAAATTTTTTCTGCTGATAACCCCTGAAGGCACCAGGAAACTATCGAAAAGGTGGAAAAAAGGGTTTTATTTTCTGGCAGAGCACGCCAATGTTCCTGTAATTTTAGGGTTTTTAGATTACAAGACAAAAACCGGTGGCATGGGACCCGTAATCTATCCTACTGGTAATTTTGAAGAAGATCTGGAAAAAATTCAGGAGTTTTATAAAGATAAGACCGCGCGGCACCCCGAGAATTTTAATTTATCTGCTGTTGCCCGGTAAATAATCCTTCCAGATTAATCCTTACCCATAATGTATACCGGGGCAGTATATCAGCATTATTTCCCAGGTTTATTCTGCTCATGTTTACAGATGCTCCGGTGCGCAGCGAAAAATCGTCGTTTACATCCATCTTTAAACCCACGCCGGTATAAAATCCAAATCCAATCCCGTAGTCTCTGATGTTGTAATATTCGCTGCGAGGCTGTCGGATGTTGATGTTGATACCGTCGATGTTTACTTTGTTTTCCAATATTTCAGTATCGGTAAGGGAAACACCGCTTTCTATAAAAGGATGAATATATCCCCGGGTTTGGATAGTGTATTGAAATCCTGCGATTACCTCAATCCTTTCTTCTTCGGCATAGATATCGGAAAGTAAGCGATAGGGTTCAGTAGTGGAAGTAAACTTATCTGTAAACAAAGTAAATTTATCAGAAACCGATAGTTTGGTGTAGTTGAATTCACCCAGGATGGTGAATTTATCGCTCAGCTGGATTCCACCAAAAACCCCCACCTGAAAAGATGGATTATATGCCATATTACCTGCAATATCACCAATTTCAAAAGATTCAATAATATCGTCCACATCCCTGACGATACGGTCGTAGTTGTAATGGCGAAATAGTGCCTCCTCAAGGCTGTGTTCGGTGTTTGCAGCGTCGCCATTGTAATAGTTGGCCGTGGCGTTGTTGGCAAAATACCCACCGAAATTTAATCCGTAAACAAAATGTATGGTGGGTTCTTTTATTTGATCGGATAAGTTTGTGTGGATAAATGAATAACCTTCACTTTTGGCAAAAGATCCAACCCCAAGAAGCAGAAAAAACGAAAAAAAAAGACAATACTTTTTGTTCATGATCTGTCAAAGTTAATCATTCTGATTTTGTGCCTGAAAATACACTTTTAAAAGTTTTTCTGCTGCCTGGTAGGAGGTGAGCTGATTCATCTCAAGGGCTTTGATGGTTTCATCTGTCCGTGCGATCACCTCAGGGTGTTGGTAAAAGCGCT
>CAZPVB010000073.1:0-17230 GCA_964589855.1 uncultured Bacteroidales bacterium | reverse complement strand
CATTTCTTAATTTCTTATTCTGTAAATTATTACCATTCTATGGTTGGTTTTCGTGTAACATGGGCGTGTTTGTTTTTAAATGATGTTGTAAATGCTTCTGAAAATTAGTGGTTGACCGCAATTATTTTTTATCTAATTTTGTCACTTCGTTTTGTAGTGCTTTCAATATCAACAAATTTTCGTAATAAATCTCCTGTAGTAAATAAGGCCAAAAAATGCACAACAACCACATTCACCCGGATTTCAGGAACATCATGGGCAGAGAGGAGAAGGAACTTTTTCTGCACCAGCGATCGCGTGTTATATGGATGACAGGTTTGAGCGGAGCAGGAAAAAGCACCATTGCCAGTCATATAGAGCAACATTTGCACAAGCACGGTTTTCTAACCCAGGTATTAGATGGGGATAACATACGCAGTGGTATCAACAATAACCTGGGCTTTTCTGAAGCAGACCGGTATGAGAATATACGGCGTATTGCAGAGGTTTCCAGGTTATTTCTCAATTGTGGGATCATTTGCATCAATAGTTTTATAAGTCCCACACGCGCCATACGGCAGATTGCCTATGACATTATTGGCAGGGAGAACATGATAGAGATCTATGTGAATGCCCCATTGCCGGTTTGCGAAAAACGCGATGTAAAAGGGTTGTACAAAAAAGCGCGGGCGGGTAAGATTAAGCAGTTTACCGGGATCGACAGCCCTTTTGAACCACCCGAAAATCCTGATATTGTATTACAAACTGACCAGCAAACCATCGATCAGTCCATTGCCCGGTGTATGGATTTTATTTTACCTTTTATCAGATTGGATATACAAAAACATACCGGATCAGTTTGAATTTAATCGGTAATGAATTGCAATAAAAGAAAAAAATATAAACCAAAATAATATTATGTCTGTTCACGATTCTTATACATTGACCCACCTTCGGGAGCTGGAATCCGAAAGTATCCATATCATTCGGGAGGTGGCATCAGAATTTGAAAAACCAGTGATGCTCTACAGCGTTGGAAAAGATTCCAGCGTTATGGTTCGCCTGGCTGAAAAGGCTTTTTATCCCGGCAAAGTACCTTTTCCCCTCATGCATATCGACAGCAAATGGAAGTTCAGAGAGATGATTGCTTTTCGCGATAACTATGCACGTGAAAAAGGATGGGATCTGATCGTTCATTCCAACATGAAAGCTTTTAAGGAAGGAGTAGGTCCTTTTACTCATAGTAGCGCTGTACATACCGATATCATGAAGACCCAGGCGCTGCTTGAAGGATTGAACATGTATAAGTTTGACGCTGCCTTTGGAGGTGCACGGCGCGATGAAGAAAAAAGTCGTGCCAAGGAGCGTATATTCAGTTTCAGGGATGAATACCACCAGTGGGATCCGAAAAATCAACGACCCGAATTATGGGACATTTTCAATACCAAGGTACATAAAGGCGAGTCCATTCGGGTGTTTCCTCTGAGCAATTGGACGGAACTGGACATATGGCAATACATCCGTTTGGAGAACATACCCATTGTGCCGCTTTATTTCGCTAAAGAAAGACCAGTGGTGGAGTTCAATGGTGCTCTGGTAATGGTAGACGATGAGCGTATGCCCAAAGAATTGGCTACCAAAGCACAGATGAAGAAAGTTCGTTTTCGGACACTGGGATGTTACCCTTTGACTGGCGCAGTAGAATCTGAGGCAGACTCTATCGAAAAGATTGTGGAGGAAATCATGACCACCAAAAAGTCGGAACGTACCACCAGGGTGATCGATTTCGACCAGGAGGCAAGTATGGAACAGAAAAAAATGGAAGGATATTTTTAGTATGAGCGAAACATCCATAGATATTATCAAATTTCTGGATCAGGACGAAAACAAAGACCTGATGCGTTTGCTTACAGCAGGATCTGTAGACGATGGCAAATCAACGCTGATCGGGCGTCTGCTCTTCGACAGCAAGAAGGTATATGAAGACCACCTGGATGCGCTGGAGCGTGACAGCAAACGCCATGGGCATGCCGGAGAGTTTACCGATTATGCACTGTTGCTCGACGGACTGAAAGCCGAACGTGAGCAAGGGATTACCATAGATGTTGCATACCGCTATTTCTCAACCAATAAAAGAAAATTTATTATTGCTGACACACCGGGGCATGAACAATATACAAGGAATATGGTGACAGGCGGCAGCACAGCCAACCTGGCCATCATCCTTATAGATGCCACCAAAGGGGTAATCACCCAAACCCGCAGGCATACCTTCCTGGTATCTTTGCTGGGAATCAAACATGTGGTGCTGGCTGTGAATAAAATGGACCTGGTGGATTACAGTGAGCGTGTTTTTGATAAGATATGTTCCGATTATCGCAAATTCATCAGCAAGATCAATATTCCTGATGTACATTTTATCCCCCTTTCTGCCCTGCATGGAGATAACGTGGTGGACAAAACAGATAAGATGCCCTGGTACCATGGGAAGAGTCTGCTGGAATTTCTGGAAACAGTGCATGTGGCGTCCGATCGCAATTTTGATGATTTCCGTTTTTCTATTCAGTATGTCCTGCGTCCCGACCGCGATTTCCGTGGATTCAGTGGAAAGATCGCCTCCGGGATTATACGCAAAGGTGACACGGTGATGGCACTACCCTCAAGAAAAACGAGCAAGGTAAAGCAGATCGTTACGTACGATGGAGAGCTGGATGAAGCTTTCCCGCCCATGTCTGTGACCCTTACTTTGGAAGATGAAATAGATATTTCGAGAGGCGATATGCTGGTGAAGCCAGATGACATTCCCAAAATTCAGCGTCAGTTTGAAGCCATGATGGTTTGGATGGATGAAAAACCTATGGATCCGCAAACACAATACATCCTGAAACACAATACGCGCAGTACCCGGGGACGTATAGATCAGATATTATACAAAACCGATGTGAACACGCTTGAAAAGCAACCCGTAGAATTTTTTCAACTCAATGAGATCGGCAGGGTGGTGATTACCACCATCAAACCCATTTTCTTTGATACCTATGCACGCAATAGTCAGGCAGGTTCTTTTATTCTCATTGATCCGGTAACCTACAACACTATTGCTGTGGGTATGATGATCGAAAAATTGCGGCAGGAAGCTATGCCAACCCGTATAACCGATATGGACCGCACACGCACCGACCGGAATTTTATCACAGAAAAAGATTACATTTCCCGATACCATCAAAAAGGGCATACTATATGGATCACGGGTTTGCCGGGTAGTGGTAAGACCGAGCTCGCGCATGCTTTGAAAACACAACTATTCAACCAGGGTGCTACAGTGGTTTTGCTTGAAGGCGGTACCGTTCGTTCGGGGTTGTCGCATGAACTCGATTTCTCCCCTGCCGACCGTGCTGAACACCTGAGAAGAGTGGCACATGTTTGTCGCATGCTCAACCGACAGGGAATTATCACTGTTTGCTCTTTCATTTCGCCTCTTGACAGCATTCGCAGGCAGGTAGCCGAAATCATCGACCCTGAAAGATTCCATATGGTATATATGGATGTGGACACCGCTTTCTGCAGGAAACATCGCCCCGATTTTTATGAAAAAGCCGAAGAACAAAAAGTACCCAATATTCCTGGTATTGACCTGCATTTTGATGTACCAGATAATCCGGCAATGAGCATCCCTGCTATTCCCCTGACAGACCAAACAGAAATAATCGTTGATTATATGGAGAAAAAAGGTGTGTTTCCGGTGGAAAGAACGGTTGATGTTGAATAAGTTGAAGTGTTCGGTTTTTGAATTACCCAACTCCATAGGGTTAATGGTAAAATTGAATCATTTCATGTGATCAGGGGTTATGTATTGGCATAATGCTTTTATCGTACATTTGTGAAGGAAAAACGCCTTTGCTTTGCGATATTTGCAATATGCCCCCTCAACAATCCTGAAGTAGAAATTCATTACGAAACAAAAGGTAATTTGTTATGTAAATCCGCTCAATCTGCATAATCTGCGTTCCATTTATCTTAATCATCCTCGTGTGTGTTTAATCTTTAATCATGGATGTTTCCCCAAAAAACAGACAAGATTATTAAAGGTGCGAAAGAAAACGATCTTTTCTCTGTTAACTCTCCATTACTGGTCAAACAAGAGTATGCTATTTACACCTACATTTTAGTTGTTCACCAAGAAAATTTGCACTGCCTTTTTCCTTCCATTAAATTTGCTTTTAAATCGACTAAACGATAATTAATATCTTTAAGGTGATTAATTTATTTTGTCTGACGTTCTTTTGATGAGCATATATATGAACGTTTCTGTATACAAACAAAGCCTAACAGATTGTTTAAAGAATTATGATGATCTCCTTTCTACAGAAGGATGAACATAACACAAAAAAATAATTTAAAAATACAAAAATGAAAACGAACTTCTCTTTTATCGCTACCCTTTTCCTCATATTTGTTTTTTTTGGCACATATGCAATAAATCCGGGAAAAGATGCCACAAAAACAACTGCACAGATTGAACTTAGTAAAGCTGATAACGGATATCATGTTTTTAAAGGAATTCTTCTTTATGAAGAAGAAATGTCTAAAGAACTTACTTATCGTTTGACGTCAAACCGTATCGGACAGTCAGGTTCAAGCAAAAGTAACCAGGCTGGAAAAGTTGATGCGCAGCCCGGAGAAAAGACTATATTATCTCAGTTTTCCACCCTTTTGGATCCCAATGATCAGTATGAGATCATCCTTGGAATATATGAGCAAGATATTCTGATAAGCACGGATACATTGAGGCGTGCGAATATCCGATAGGATGTTCGTAAAGCGCAAACACTTTGGTTTTTTCCGGTTGTGCCAGTCCAAGGTGTAACCCTCTCCAAAGCAAATATACCATATTCATGATCATATAAATTAGTTTCTCTTCATAACAATTGACTCCCCGGTTCGATATGTTCTTTCGTAACCGGGGTTTTATATTTATCCTTGTAAAGGCAAAGGAGTAAAAAATGAATATTCAAAAGGATTTTACAGACAGGGAAATGATTGTGAAAGGAAAACATGTTAAAAATGCAGGAAACAGAATAAAATATTTATTTTTGCAGGGAAAACCCTGATGATATTTTTACGTAATATAATCTATACCTCAAAAGCGCTTTTAATATATATGATGATTAATCTACAGATTTCCAAAATTTTATCCATGCTAATCTTCCTGTTATTATGGAACAGTGTTTCATCCCAGGAAATTATAAAACCACCGGAGGAAGAGCCTGAAAAAGAAAGTCGTTCTGATGGTGTGGAGTTTATGAGTTTTGTTTTTAACGAAACCATTACAAAAATTGGTGCCGATTTTTACAGGATGTTCAACAATGATTGGGAAAACCCTACGGATGTGCAAGGTGTATCGCTGCACATCAAGGAGAAACCCCGCCCGGGCATGGGTGCCCTTTTGATGATAGAAGCAGACAACAAGGTTGTTTTTCAGACCTTTATAAGACCCAATCAGGAGCAGCTCAGGCAGGCAGTAGAATCGGCACTGCAAAGGGTTGAATCGTATTTTGTCAATTATGAACTCATTCAAAAACAATTGGGTAGTGAAGATTTTAGTGGTACAGGTTTGTTTTAATCTGGCTGCAAACAATCAAAGATTTGGTTAAACCAGGATCTATTCCAACTTTTTTGTTGATAACTTTTATAAGAAAAAAAATAACTTAAATCCGTACAGTTTATGAAAAAAATTATTTTCTCAGTGTTTGTATCATGTTTTTTGATGATATCGGCAGGTTATGCACAAGATTTTGTTTATCAGCCCATCAACTCTGCTTTTGGGGGTAATTATTTAAACTATCAGTGGATGCTAAGTTCGGCACAGGTTCAGAATCCTTATGAAGAGGAGGGGAGTCAGCGCCCGGAGCGTGATCCACTGGCAGAGTTTGAAGAAGGGTTGAACAGACAGATACTCAGTCAGCTTTCCCGCGAATTGTACCGTAATTATTTTGGAGAGGGTCTCTCTGAAGGGCAGTATACCATGGGTAGTTATGAAATTCAGGTGGCACCAGGTTCGGACGGATTAGAAGTTGTAATCTTTGATACCGATACCGGCGACAGGACTACAGTGATTGTGCCTTATTTTTAAAGTAATTCCGGGTGATTGAAAGAATAAACCCTGGGGTATGTCCGTGATTTTCTGCAATCAAGTCTTGAAGGAAAACAAAGAAATTGCTTTCTTTTTGCCGCGTTAGGGTATCTTCTTTAAAAAGCATTTTCAGATCAAAACCATCATCAGCACTTTTTTCTCCCCTTTTTTTTACAAATAAGAAGGGAAAAGTAAAACTAAAATCAGAACACAAATATAGATGTATAAATTTTTTTCACGGATGCAAATTTCATCAGGGTTGCTATTAATTATACTGGCATTTCTGATCAGTTCATGTACCACTACCTTCAGGCATCCTTTTAAACCAAAAGCTGCCCGTATAGGGGAGTTCTCAGATGTACACAAAAAAGAATTGAGCAAACTGCCTTTACCCGAGGAGAAAGTTTTCGCTGCTGTGTATAACTTTCGTGACCAAACAGGGCAATACAAGCTCATGGAAAACTCCTCAAGTTGGTCAACAGTGGTTACCCAGGGAGCCACTTCGGTTTTGATGCAATCGCTGGAAGAATCGGGATGGTTTACTACTATTGAAAGAGAGGGATTGTCGAATCTGCTCAATGAGCGTCGTATTATCCGCCAGACGCAGGAACAGTTCCAGGGTAGCGGATCATTGCCTCCTCTTTTGTATGCGGGTGTAATCATTGAGGGGGGTATCATTGCCTATGAAAGCAATATACGTACCGGGGGGGCAGGAGCCAGATATTTTGGTACAGGCGGATCGGGTGAATACCGCGAAGATCAGGTAACCATTTACCTGCGTGCTGTTTCTACCAGCAATGGAAGAATATTGAAAACAGTCCATTCCTCCAAGACCATCTTATCTCAAAAACTCGACATGGGGGTGTTCAGGTTTGTTTCACTAAAAAAACTACTGGAAGCTGAAACAGGGTATACTTACAACGAACCCTCTTTCGTTGCTGTGCAGGAAGCCATCGATAAAGCCGTTACTGCGCTCATCATCGAAGGTATTGAAGGGAATTTATGGGGATTGGAAAATGCTGATGATATCAATAGTGAGGTTATTCAGGATTATTACAAAGAAAAAGAACTGGCCTATCAAACAGACTATCTCGGAAATGTGTATATCGAAAAAGATAAAAATTTTTCTGTAGGTATAGAAGGTTCCGGTGTTCTTTACGACGGTGATTATGCTGAAGGCGTCTTAAAACCAGCTGCTTCGCTCAGTTTAGGGTTTTGGAAGAAAAAACCCTTGCATCTGAATTTTAATATGGGCATGGGTCAAACATCCAACCAGGGAAATTTTAAAACCAATTTTACCACGGTATCTGTTACTGGTCAGTACAATGTTTATAATCAGTTTTACAATACACCTTATTTTCTGGCCGGCTACGGGGTTAATTATCAAACCCAAAATAAATGGTTTGACCGCGATCTGGTTTGGAAT
The DNA here is from genome assembly GCA_964589855.1 of uncultured Bacteroidales bacterium. Taxonomy (GTDB): domain Bacteria; phylum Bacteroidota; class Bacteroidia; order Bacteroidales; family UBA7960; genus SKVR01. Next base: position 9,692 of record CAZPVB010000073.1, on the reverse strand, counting down.
AAAAATACTTTCCAGTTTATAAATCTGGGGGTTGGTTATCAGTGGCAGATGAAAAAGTTACCGCTGGTTATCAATACCTCCATCAATGGGCATTTGTTTCTGGATGATGATTTTGATCAGATGATGCATGGAAGCTTAAATGACCGCCTGTGGTTTTTTAATATAGGTTTGCAGTATCATTTTAACTGGAAAAAATAAGGTCTTTGCAGGTATACAAATGCCTGCGAAACACTACTGGAGTTTAGGTAAATAGAAAAAACAGCAAAAACATAAAATACGAACGATCATGAAGTCCTCTTTTTTTAATTTCAAGACCCTGCTTTTTATTTCTCTTTGGGTTTTTATTGCTTCATGCGAAGATAAGGTTGATACCTCGCTTACCGGAACCATCACCGGAAAAGTGACAGACAAAGAAAATTTTGAACCACTTGAAGGGGTTCGCATTACAACCAACCCCTATAGCGATGTGGTTGAAACAGATAGTTTGGGAACATTTACCCTGGAAGAAGTGCCTGAAGGCGAATACAATGTAATTGCCGCCATTGGAGGATATCGCTCAGAAAGTGTCGAGATCTTTGTTGAATTTAATGAAACCACCGATGTTGAACTGATCATGCAAAGGACTTTTTCTGTGGATGATGTGCCGGATTTTACCGATCGCTTTTTCCCGGGCGACAAAGAAACCGTCAATACCATTAACATCACCTTTAGCTGGCAATTGGAAAATCCACATGTAGACTCCACAACCTACGATCTTATTCTTTACAGGGCTGGTTCATCGAGCAATCCAACTGTTTTTGAAAATCTTGCCGACACCTTTTTACTTGTTAACGATCTCAATTTTCAAACTTATTATTACTGGCAGTTAAAAGCCAACAACAATGCCGGCAGCGCATATACTGAAGTAAGACAATTCAAAACTCCATCCTTCCCTGAAAACCGTATACTCTTCTCCAGGATCACCGGGGGCACCTCACACCTTTTTATCACTGATACCCTGGAAGAGAGCACACCAATGCAGATTACCCACAACCAGCATCACAACTGGAATGCAAAGATCAACCCTCAACGTACTTCCATCGCTTTTCAATCGAGTCGCGACCTTAACCCTGCACTTTACGTGATGGATACAGACGGGGCAAACATAAAAAAGATCACCAATTTTACCCTTGGTGGTTATTTTCATCAAAAAATAGAGTTCGACTGGAGTCCTTCCGGTTCGCAGATCATTTTTACCAGTTATAACAAGCTTTACAGGATTAATGCTACAGGCACGGGTTTGGAAACCCTGGCCACTGCACCCGATTCTAAGCATTTCAGGGAGGTTGCTTTTGCTCCCGACGGAAATACGATTTATACGATTGTGGCAGGAAGTCTTGCCAACGAAAGACAGATATATTCTTTATCGTCCAACGGAGAAAATATGCAATTGGTTTATGACAACAACGAATTTCAACTGGCACATCTGGATGTGCATCCCGATAACAACAGATTGTTATTTTCCATTGACGTAAGTGGATATATTTCCGACAGCGGCAGGATGCTCAGTGCAAGCATTCACGAATACAATCTCACATCCGGAGAGTTGGTTAACATTTCGGAAGGCAAACCTGATGGAACAAATGATATCATGGCCAGTTATTCCCCTGATGGTGGAAGAATCATTTTTGTGAACAGTTTCAATACCACCAATGCCATTCCTTCGATCTATATTTACGACAACTTTCAGAATTTTGAAACCAATAACCGCAAAGAATTGCTGCCAGAAGCATCTTATCCTTTCTGGTTTGAATAACTTTTTTAAAAAGAAAGCAGTAGCGATTGAGCACTGGCAGGAAAAGTAGGGTTTTCATGTAAAAAAGATGATTCCTGCATCAGGCGATTCTTGGACTTTTGTTTTTCACAAACAGTTTGAGTAAATTCTCTTCGAGTTCTTTTCTGTCGAGATATTTTCCAATAAAAACAATTTTGGAAAACCTTTTCTCATGTTGCCCCCACTCGCGTCCCTCTTCACAAATGTAAGATCCTTTTACGGCCTGAAAAACATGTCTTTTCTTCTTGTTGGGAAAGTTCAGGATGCCCTTTACCCGGAATAAACGGTTTTGATTGAAATATAAAAAACCAGACATCCAAATGTTGAACAACTCCTCATCAGAGCATTCATCAAACAAAAAACCTTCTGCATGTATATCATGCCGATGTTGACTCTGTGTATGAACTATAGATTGACTATGAGATATTTTTTCGAGCGAAAGATTGATATTACTAAAAGAGAGGGTCGTTTTTTCTATATGATCGCCTGAATATGCCTGGGTTGTTAATAATGGAGTTCCATTGGTTTGAGCGTAAGTGGTTTCTATGATCTCAGCCATGGGATTTAAATTGCTCAGGGTTTTTTTCACCATGGTGGCATTACCGGATGTTATACAATCTATCTTATTCATGATCAACATATCTGCCAGCGCAACCTGTTTTCTGGCTTCCATCTCTGTATCAAGAACCTGAACAATACTGGTAGCATCTGCAAGGCAAATAACACTGTTGATCAGAAAATCATTTTTGACTGAATTGTTGGTGATAAACAGGTCAACTACGCTCATGGGGTCGGCAATACCCGTGGTTTCAATCAATACATGATCAATACGGCTTTTGATTTCGGTAATGGATTGCAGCGCCTGACAAAGATCACGAATCAGGGAACAACAGATACATCCATTGGATAATTCATAAATGGGTGCTCCGTTATGATTGATAAGATCACCATCAACCGGCATTTCGCCAAACTCGTTCTCTATGATTGCAAACCGGGTTTTAGGGTATTTTTTAATCATATTGTTCAGGAAAGTGGTTTTTCCTGAACCCAGAAATCCGGTGATAACAGTAACAGGGATTCTTTGATTGTTATCTTGTGATATATTGGTTTTCAATTCGTTGTTCATTCTTTCAAAAAAGGCAGTTCATGGTTATTGAACAAAACATGATTACAAAAGTAAAAACGATCATCCGGTTTTGATTATTGCAAATGTAACAAAATATGTATATAGGATTGTTCATTCTTTGATTTGAACTTTTATATTTCGTAAAAGATGGTTTAAAATAGCGATATTTACCTCTTAAAGCAAAATATAATTCTTTGTAATTTTTACCATAGTAGCAGAATCTGATTCCATCAAAAACAGAGTACATCTTCACAGTAATAAAGGCAATCACCAAACCACGCCCAGGCGAGACGATAATGATAAAAAATTATCTATAACATTGTGTGGAAGATGTCAATTTTTTTTTTACCGGACACCAATGATTTTTGATAAGGAAACCTGATTTTTATTCTGTAATGGTTATTTGTTGAGTTTTGTTTACTTTTATCCCATAACAAATTTATTTACCCATTTTTAATTATATCGTTCATATGACAAAACACATTTTTCTCACTTTCCTGATCATGACTTTCTTGTCTGTCGGCACCTGGGCATGCACAAGTTATTTGGTTACCCCTGGTGCATCATCCGATGGATCGTCTATGATCAGTTACGCAGCTGATTCACATATCCGTTATGGTGAATTGTATATTTTTGAAGGGGGCAAAAAAGAACCTGGTAGTTTTTTTCAGGCACACTACCGGGGCAGTCACAAACCTTTGGCCAAAATACCTTTGCCGGAGCAAACTTATCACGTAGTGGGGTATATTAATGAAAAACAGGTAGCAATAGGTGAAACTACCTTTGGAGGACACAAAGAATTGTTTGACACCACCGGAGGAGTCGACTATACCGGACTGATGCAACTGGCTCTGATGCAGGCACCTACTGCACGTGATGCCATCAGAATCATTTCAAACCTTGTGGATGAATATGGATACTACAGCTCCGGCGAATCTTTCTCTATTGCCGACCCTGATGAAGTTTGGATCATGGAAATTATAGGCAAAGGAGTGGATATGCAATACAACGAAAAATCCCAAAACTATGAGAACGTCAGAAGGGGTGCTGTATGGGTGGCACGCAAAATCCCTGATGGTTATATATCAGCCCATGCCAACCATGCCCGCATCACCACTTTTCCCAAGGCTAACGAAAAACGATCCATCACAAATAAGCAATTTGACGAGCTTCATAATCCTGAGGTTGAGGTTGTGTATGCTCATGATGTGATTGATTTTGCCAAAAACATGGGGTATTTTGATGGCCAAGATGAGGAGTTCAGCTTTTCAGATGTATATGCCCCCATTGATTTTGGTGCTGCCCGCTTTTGTGAGGCGCGTGTGTGGAGCATGTTCAGCAAGGTAGCAGAAGATATGGATCAGTATCTCGATTATGCCATGGGATACGATCTTGACAATCGCATGCCTTTGTATGTAAAACCGGAGGGAAAACTTTCTGTAAAAGACCTGATCTCTTATAAAAGAGATTATCTACAGCAAACCGAGTATGATCTTTCACAGGATATTGGTGCCGGACCATGGGGCAGACCTTATCGCTGGCGCCCGCTGACCTGGGAAATTGACGGTAAAGAATATTTTCATGAACGTACCACCGCCACCCAACAAACCGCTTTTTCGTTCATTACCCAATCGCGAAGCAGCATGCCCGGCAAAATAGGAGGCATTATCTGGTTTGGCGTTGACGATGCCAATACCACCGTTTATGTGCCCATGTATGCGGGTATAAAAAAAGCACCCGGTACTTTTAAAGAAGGATACGGAAGCATTATCGATTATAAGGAGGATGCAGCATTCTGGGTTTTCAACAAGGTGGCACATTATGCCTATTTGCGCTATAATCTTATCTTGCCAGACATACAGAAAGTTCAGTCGGAACTTGAAGAGCATTTTATGACCCTGGTACCTGCCATAGATGAAGCTGCTCTTGATCTGTATGAGCAAAACCCTGAGGCATCTGCCCAACTACTCACCAATTTTTCAACCTCAATGGGTGATTATACGGTTCAGCGCTGGGAACAGTTGTATCGTTTTCTGATGGTAAAATATATTGACGGAAACCTGAAAAAAGAAGAAAACGGAGAGTTTCTCACCAATGAATGGGGTAAATATCCCATTGTAGAACATCCCGAATATCCCGAATGGTGGTTGCGCACCATTATAGAGCTCACCGGAGATAAATACCTCGTTCCGGAACAGGAAAACAACCCTTAGGATGGAATAGAGGCAACACAGGAATTTTTTATAATTCCTGATAACCAATGATATCTTTATGAAATCACAGATGGAAACATTAAAAGATGTTTAAACCATCTGAAAATCTGCGAAGCTGCAAGGCAATGGATGCTTTATTGCTATCTTTGCAAAAATGTTCATGCAAAAACAAAACCAACACATATGTTTACAGGAATTATAGAGACTACCGGAAAAGTAGTGAAAATTGAGAAAGAAGGAGGAAACATCCATTTTACCATTGAAACACCCATTGCTTCAGAGTTGCGCGTTGATCAGAGTGTTTCGCATGATGGAGTTTGCCTTACTACGGTAAACGTAGACAAAGAGAAAAATCAATATACCGTTACCGCTATACAGGAATCGCTTGACAAAACCAATATGCGCACCTGGCAGGAAGGTTACCGGGTAAATCTGGAGCGGTGCACTCCTATCAACGGCAGGCTCGACGGGCATATTGTGCAGGGTCATGTAGACCAAACAGCAGTGTGTACCAAAGTAGAGGAGTTTGATGGTAGCTGGAAATTTTACTTTGAGTACGATCCGGGTCCTAAAAACATTACCGTTGAAAAAGGTTCGATCTCCGTCAACGGTGTTAGCCTAACCGTGGTAGATTCAGAACCTGCTAATTTTTCCGTAGCCATCATACCTTATACATATGAACATACCAATTTTGGAGACTTTAAAAAAGGGTCGGTTGTAAACCTGGAGTTCGACATCATTGGGAAGTATGTTGCACGTTTGCTTGAGCAACATTTTGAATCCAGAAAATAATCACTAAAAACTAAATTATTATGGTAAAAGTTGCTTTTTTTTCCACACAACCTTACGACAGAAAATTTTTTGAGAACAGCACCGACAAACATGAGATCGAATTTTTTGAAACGCGCCTGAACCGTAAAACGGTAAACCTGGTGCAGGGCTTCGATGCGGTGTGCGTGTTTGTAAATGATCATATAGAGGAAGAGGTTCTAAGGAATCTGAAAGAACAGGGCGTAGGTCTGGTGGCACTCAGATGTGCTGGTTTTAACAATGTTGACCTTAATGCAGCCAATAAACATAACGTTCGCGTGATGCGTGTTCCGGCTTACTCACCCGAAGCAGTTGCAGAGCATGCACTGGCACTGATCATGACCTTGGCCAGAAAAACGCACAAAGCATACAACCGGGTGCGCGACGGAAACTTTTCCCTGGTGAAACTCAACGGATTTATGATTCATGGAAAAACAGTTGGTTTGATCGGTACTGGTAAAATAGGACAGGCATTTGCACGTATTATGCTGGGCATGGGTGCTAAGGTAGTTGCCTACGATAAGTATCCTGCCGACAACATGAAACAGATGGGTGTAGAATACATGGAGTTGGATGATGTGTTTAAAAACAGTGATATTTTAAGTCTCCATTGCCCGCTAACCCCAGAAACCCATCATATCATCAATGCTAAAACTCTGCAAAAGATGAAAAAAGGATCGATGCTGGTGAATACAAGCCGTGGAAAATTGGTAGATACTGCTTCTGTTATAGAAGCCCTGAAAACAGAACAACTTGGATTGCTGGCCATTGATGTTTACGAAGAAGAAGAGAAACTGTTTTTCCGCGATCTGTCGGAGAAAATTATCCGCGACGATCAGATTTCACGTCTCATGAACTTTCATAATGTGCTGGTAACGGCCCATCAGGGATTTTTCACACAGGAAAGCATGCAGCAAATCACAGATACTACGCTTCAAAACATTGACGATTTTGAGCAGAATAAACCTGAAACGCCCAATGATGTAAGTTGTAAGCTTATGAAAGATTGCAAATAAAAGCTTTGCCTGGGTTGGGCAAAGAATATTGATTGGATAAGGAACAGAATAAATGAGTAACCTTTGCTATACCTGGTACAAACCATTTTTGATAGCAAAGGTTACTAGTTTTACGCTGCTGTCAACACCTGTTTTTCTAAACAGATTGGCCTTATGCCCGTCAACGGTTCTCTGACTGATGAAAAGCTGATCAGCAATTTCTTTGATCGTAAATCCTTTGCAGATGAGGTTTAGAACCTCAACCTCTCTTTTGGTAAGTTCTTCTTTAAGGTCAGGTTCTGATTTGGTTGGGGGTTTTTTACTGATCAAAGAATTGGTAAGCACAGGCAAAAGTTCATCGGAGAAGTAGTTCTTATTGTCGGCAACCAGTTCAATGGCTTTGTGTAGTTCGTACTCTTCAATAGTCTTCAGCAAAAAACCTTTTACGCCCGCTTCGAGCATATTAACCAGGTACTCTTCATCACCAAACATACTGATGGCAAGTATTTTCAAACCCGGATAGAGTTCCAGGGCCTTTTGTGTGGCTTCAATACCATTCATGATCGGCATTTGTATGTCCATCAAAACAATATCAGGTTTCTCTCCTTTTATCATTTCCAAAAATTCTTCTCCATTAGATGCTTCCCCAAAAATTTCCACACCTGGTATTTCTTTCAAAAGCAGGATCAACCCTTTTCTAAAGATATGCTGATCCTCAACGATCATGATTTTCAACTTGCGCTTGTTATTCATATTGTGTTTCAATATAAGTTCCCTTATTAATTTTTGGAAATGATAGTTATGAATACATTGTTTATAATCTAAATATCACCTTTCACAGACAATTTATGCTAAGATTTCGACACAAATGTAACGATAAAAAACAAGATTATGACTGAAAAAATATTTATTTAAAATGGAATTTCCATGTAAAACCGTAGTTTTTTTCCTGGTATATTATCGTAATAACCTTTTCCGTTCATCAGGTTTACTCTGCTAAGTATATTCATTAAACCATTACTGTTGTTTTTTTGTTTGTAAATTTTGTTGAAATCAAATGACATTCCGTTGTCAGTATATTCCAGTACCAAACTCTCGTTATGTCTTTTTAGGCTGAGTTTTGCTTCACTGGCATTACCATGTTTTATAGAATTGTTGAGTAGTTCCATGGCAATTCGGTATAAGTGTGTTTCTTTTGAATTCTCCATGGATGAGATTGCTTCATCAGCCAAAAAGACGATTCGAATGGTTCCGGTTTTGTTTAGTCCGTCAACAAACGATTTTAGAGCTTTCACCAATCCATGATCCATCAACATTCCAGGCATAATATCATTGGCAATGGTTCTGGCCGACTCTACTGCCTGTGCGATGATTTTTTTCATCTCCTGCAGGATGTTGTCTTTTTCTTCAGCGGTTTTGTTGGGTTTTTGAAGCAATCCGGTATAAATATTCAATGTGGAAAGCACAGCTCCCAGTCCGTCGTGAATATCTCGTGAAAAACGTTTTCTCTCTTTTTCCTGTGCCTGCAGCACAGCATTGTATATTTCCTTATCAATTTCTTTTTGCCTGGTGATGTCGCTGATGGCAAGCACATGCACCGATTTTCCCATGTAATGGATCATCTGTTGCCGAACCAGACCCCAGAAACCGCTCTTGCTATGTCTGGGATAGAAACGTATCTCTGCCTGATTGCTGATCTTTCGTTTAAATGCTTGCTGAAGCAATTGATGGTCTGTGCGATCTACCAGTGTTTTGAGCTCCACCATTTCTGTATGATCAGGTAGGTTGAGCAGTTGTTTTGCTGCTTTGTTGCATTCTATGATCTTGTTGTTTTCCAAAAATATTATCGCTTCAAAAGCGGTTTCCGACAATGCTCTGAACTTTTCCTCTGCCTGTTTGCGGTTTTCTATTTCCTGCATGAGTTCAAAGTTTGATTGGGAAATGATATCGCGCGACTGTTTTAAATCGATATGGGTTTTTACCCTTGCCAGCAATTCTGGTTTGTTTACAGGTTTTGAGATAAAATCCACAGCTCCTTTTTCCAATCCTTTTACCATTTCTGAGGTGTCGCCCGCAGCAGTAATAAATATGACCGGTATTTCTGATAAAAGGGGTTCTCTTTTCAGCGCATCCAGCACCTCGTAACCATCTGTTCCGGGCATGATGATGTCGAGCAGAATCAGATCGGGCAAAAAGTCATGTACGGCTTGTAGCGCTTCCTCACCCGATATACAGGTTTTTACTTCATGTTTTTTCTGAGAGAGGATATGATTTAACACGATCAAACTGTGCTGATCGTCATCTACTACCAATATTTTACTGTTTTTTATATTCATAAATCCGTACTGATTGTTTGGCAATGTTTTCAGATGATTTTATGATGGTGTTTTTTTCTGTAAGAAAAGCAAAGGTGGCAGTTGTTTGCTTATATTTCTTGCCGGCAGTTCATCTGTGTGATTGAAAAAATAAAGGTTTTAAACTTTCATCTGTTTATAATTTTCTTCTCTTTGATATTGAGGGGTTTACGTTTTTTGTAAGTTGCCCTTTCAGGGCGCCGGAGGGCATCGGTTGCAATTACCCAGGGCGTTGCCACTGGGTTGAATTGATTTGCCCCTTCAGGGCGTTCCACTTCCAGCGAGAATAATCATCCTCGTGTGTGTTTTAAGCTTAATCATGGTTGTTTCATCTGTTTATAATTTTCAATGTTTTGATTATGAGGTTCTTATGTTTCCTGA
>CAZPVB010000072.1:0-17313 GCA_964589855.1 uncultured Bacteroidales bacterium | reverse complement strand
TTTCGTAAATATTCTGGGAAAACCCAATGTAGGAAAATCAACCTTAATGAACGCCTTGTTGGGTGAAAAACTATCTATTATCACACCCAAAGCGCAAACCACCCGCCATAGAATTTTGGGCATTGCCAACGATGAAGATTATCAGATAGTTTTCTCAGATACCCCGGGAATCATCCAACCACAATACAAATTGCAGGAGTATATGATGCAATTTGTAAACGCCGCTTTGGAAGATGCTGATCTTTTTCTTCTTCTTTCGGATGTAAGAGATGATTTTGATGATATGAAAACCCTTGAAAAATTAAAAAATACCACCAGACCAGTACTTTTGCTTATCAACAAGATAGACCTGAGCAACCAGAATGATGTGGTAAAAAAATGCGAAGCCTGGAAAAAAAGGTTTCCGGCCTTTCAGGTACTACCCATTTCTGCACTTGAGAGGTTTAACCTTGATGAGGTAATGAAAAAGATACTCGATTTGCTTCCCGAATCACCTCCTTATTTTTCGAAAGAGGAGATGACCGATCGGCCGGTAAGGTTTTTTATTACCGAAATTGTTCGGGAAAAAATACTGGAAAACTACAAAAAAGAAATTCCTTACTCAGTTGAAGTGGCTGTTGAAAACTACAAGGATGAAAAAGATCTTATCAGGATAAGATGTGTCATATTTGTAGTTCGCGATTCGCAGAAAGGCATTCTGATCGGCCACCAGGGAAAGTCACTGAAAAAAGTGGGCACCCAGGCACGAAAGTCTATGGAAGATTTTCTGGGAAAAAAAGTGTTTCTTGAGTTGCATGTAAAAGTAAACAAGAACTGGCGCGACAGCGATTTGCAACTCGGACGTTTTGGCTATCGTTAAACTAAATCTCTTGTCCTTCTTCCTTCAATTCATCCAATACATGCTCAAGATTCTCTATGTGCACATCATATAGTTTTTTCATGTACCAGCGTAAAAAGAAATAAAAGAGAAAAAACAAAACACTTAAAACCACCAATATGATCATAATATTAAAAAATGGAGAAATCTGTTCAAAAAGAACATAACCATTCATTTTTTCGCCTCCGCTACCCAAACCAAAACCCATTACATAACCAAAGTAAATAGCGAATGGAAAAAGAACCAGGTTGAGACGAAAATATGTTTTCCTGAAAAACTTCACCAACTGCAGCGTGCTCTGAATCGAATTTAGAATATTATCTTGTTTTGTTCGCCATATCCTGACTATACTGCGGTAATTGAAATAGTAATAAATCAGCGAAAGAAAAAAAAGCAGGATCAATACACCGGTATTGAGCATAAAATAGATCTCTTTTGTCTGGATCATGATAAAAACCAGAACAGGTATAGCCAAAAGCAATGATACAATTTCAATGATCAAACTCCTCTTGAGCTTTTCCACCGGACCAGTTGATCGGTTTCGGAGTATCGTTTCCAATTCCTGCTTATCGAATGGTCTTTCTTTTTCAGAAACCGATTGCTCCCATATCTTCTTAAATTTGTTGATACTATCCATATAATTGTCAGTAAGTATCCATTATTTTTTTTAGTTTCTCGCGGATGCGAAGCATCTTTACCCTAACATTGTTTTGTGTAATGCCCATGATCTCGGCAATCTCTTCGTATGAAATCTCATCAAGATATAATGCAACCATGGCTTTTTCAACTTTCGATAATCGGTCAATTGCCATATGCAGCATCTCGGCATCTTCTTGTTTCTTTCGTTTGTCATCCGTTGTAAGATGTATGCTGTCGTCCTGCAAAGAATTTTTTAAGGGATTTCTTTTTTGTTTTCTAAAGCCTGAAATGGCAGTATTAAGGGCGATACGGTAAATCCAGGTGCTGATTTTTGCCTCACCTCTGAAACCCTGCCAGGCCTTCCACAGTTGAGTTACAATATCCTGATAAAGATCATTACAGTCTTCCTCTGAGGGGCAATACATTTTACAAACCTTAAATATAATGCCGCGGTGCTGATCAATGGTTTCTACAAAGTCGAAATCTTTTCTCACTTGTATATTGATTTCAGGTGATTTGACGCAATTATTATTTCTTCATTACACAATGTTGCGTTTTTTTTGGGGAAGAATCAGTCAAGACCATTCTCCACAGCAAAATTTACCAAAGCTGACAAATTTTTCAATCCCAGTTTACGTATAATATTCTTTCGATGATTATTGATGGTATGAAAACTTAATCCCAACTCATCAGCAATTTCACGGGTTTTATAACCATTGGCGAAAAACTTGAGTACTTCTTTTTCACGCAACGTTATTTTACTGATCTGATCCTTATTGATCTCAAAAAGTTTTTCTTTTGATAATACCTTCAGGTTTTTATTGTAGGGTATTTGGTCGGTAAGATCAATGGAAACACCTACCACTTCAAATATCGACTCATTGCGAGTTCTTCTGAAAATATTTGCTGAAGTACACATCCATAAATATTTATCATTCACATCGCGAAACTTATAAATTGCTGTAAAAGTCCCTTTTTTGTTTTCCCTCAGATATTCTTTCATTTCTTTCAGGTAATCACGGTCATTGGGATGATATATACCCAACATAATATCTTCAGGTACTTTGCGGGTAGATTTTTTATAACCCAGAACTTTCTGAAATGCGTCGTTTACCCAAATCATTTTGTAATTGATAACATCAAAAAGAAAAACTATGGAATTAAGTTTGGAGAATACTTTTTTAAATAACTTTAATTGATCTGCATCTTTAGCAGAATTTTTATTCAAGTTACTGATTTTATCATTAAATTCACTTTCTTCCATAAATAAAAGATTGTTGTTTATTTTTTTTACCTTTCTTGTTTAAGAATTGATTTTTTTATATTACTCCCGTATTTCTAACTTCTTGAAAAACATGAATAGACCCCGCTATGCGGTGCCAAAGATATAAATTTATCACTACTATGTGATTAAAAATTTAATTTAAGGTTTGTTGCAGATCGAAACAACTATTTAGAAAAAACATTCTTCAAGAAATCACCCAAAAACCCGTTTATATAAAAATCAGAAACCAAACAAACATCTCCTTCAAAAACTTACCCAATAACGAACTGCAATTTTTCTATTACTTTTCTTGATGGTAATGAAAAGTTTTTAAAGCACTCACCCCCCTCTAAAACCTGAAAAAGTATGTATTAAATTAACTCGAAATAAAATATTTTAGCCGATCACTAATGAAAAAATATGTAGGTTTGTAATTGAAAACCATACAAAACATTATCAACCCCAATACCTAAAAAAGTCGGAATTGAACGGAAGCGTGCCATTAATGCAATAAACATTCGTAACAGAGATCATGATGAACCGAGCCATGACAATACTATTGACACACACGCGGATGATTATTGACCGAATGCCAAAGCGCGTAGCGCTGACATTATCAGGTTCTGATTAAGAAACATAAACACCTCATAAACAAAATATTGAAAATTTTAAACACATGAAAAACAAAAAAACCCCGGTTATTTGCATGTATTGTATTTATTTTTTATTTATATTGTTCTTTGGTTCCTGTGCTGCCCTGCGCGGAAAAAAATGTGATTGTCCAAGTTGGAGTATGGAACAAACCAATGAAGAAGAGAAAAATATATCATTAAATGCAACAAAAGTATAAGGATATTTTAGCTGGTTTTTTTCCGTCCAAAACCCTCGGAATCGTGGTTGAAATCATCACAGAGCATAAAATATACCTGAGATTTACCCGAGAACGTAAAAGCAAACTCGGTGATTACCGACCTCCTTCCAGTCGGCACCGGGGGCATCGAATCTCCCTCAATGGCAACATGGATGAGTGGTTTTTATACCTGGTTTTTATTCACGAACTGGCCCACCTACTGGTGTGGAAAAAATACAAAAACCATGTTCCCGCTCATGGAAAGCAGTGGAAAGAAGAATTTGCCGCATTGCTGCAAAAGGATTTGTACCGGAAACTATTTCCTGAAAACCTACAACCCCTTGTTGCTCAATACGCTTTAAATGTAACCGCCAGCTTTGCCTCTTATCCGCAGTTATGGAAAGCGCTGTCGGAATCTGAAACCAAAAAACCCGGCATGTATACCGTGGAAGACCTTGAAGAAAATACTATATTCGTAGCTTCCAACGGGAGAATCTTTAAAAAAGGGAATAAACTCAGAACCCGCTACAGATGCTTTTGCCTGAACAATAAAAGAGAATATCTTTTTCATCCTTTGGCAATGGTTAAAAAAAATGATGAGCATTCAAATCTAAAATAATTTCTCAATTTAATCCAAAAACAATGAACAAAAATAACTATGCAGTAATCATGGCAGGTGGCGTTGGCGAGCGCTTTTGGCCCATGAGCAGGGTAAGTCGTCCTAAACAATTCATAGATATACTGGGAACCGGCAAAACTTTTATACAGCAAACATACGAACGGTTTTTAAAAGTTTGCGAAAAAGAGAATATTTATATCCTTACCAATAAAATTTACCTTGATTTGGTATTGGAACAACTGGATGGCATCAAAAAAGAACAGGTACTACTGGAACCTGCAAGAAAAAACACTGCTCCCTGCATTGCTTATGCTGCATACAAGATCAGGGAATTGAATCCCGATGCACGTATGGTAGTTGCACCCTCTGATCACCTGATACTAAAAGAAGATATATTTACAGATATCATCAATAGTGCCCTGGATGCTGCCGGCGATATGGAGAACTTTTACACCCTCGGAATCAAACCCTCCAGACCTGATACAGGATACGGATACATACAATATGTTACCGGAGAAGATGAATACGAACAAAGCGATCTGCTGAGAAAAGTAAAAACATTTACGGAAAAACCCGATGACCACTGGGCTAGATCCTTTCTCGCCAGTGGCGATTTCCTTTGGAACTCGGGTATCTTTATTTGGTCATGCAAAGCCATCATTGATGCTTTTGAAAAATTTCAACCCGAAATAAGTTATGTCTTCCAAAAAGGAATCGGTATTTACAACACACCACACGAAACAGAATATATAAATGAAAAATATGTGGAGTGTAAAAGTATTTCTATTGACTATGCTATCATGGAAAAAGCGGAAAATGTGTATGTGTTCATCTCTGATTTCGGATGGTCTGACCTGGGAACATGGGGATCACTCTTCGAAGTAAGAGAAAAAGACCAGCAGAAAAACGCCATTATTGGTAAAAATGTAATGGTTTACGATACCCAAAACTCCATCATTACTGTTCCTGATGAAAAAATGGTGGTTTTGCAGGGATTAGACGGATATATCGTTTCCGAATCTGATAACGCCCTGCTGATTTGCAAAAAAGAAAATGAGCAACAGATTAGAAAGTTTGTAAATGATATCAGATTATCGAAAGACGATAAATTTGTTTAAACTGAATTGCTAAAAAAAACACAAGCGGGTTTTTTTTTACCCGCTTTTTTCAATAGATTTCTAAAATAAATATTTTATGCCCTCCAAAAACATAAAAGAAAACCTGATCTACAAAAAAGATATTGTCCTTCAATCTACTTCCGATGAAGAACTCGAAGAAAAAGAATATCTTTTTTCTAAAACTCTTTTCAATAAAAATGGTAAAACTACCCGCGAAATTCAATACGACGAACAGGGAAACATAACACAGGATTTCGAATACACTTATGATGAAAAAGGAAACCTGACAGAAAAGATTCTGCATGACGATGAGGGAGGCTTTGGCGAGAAAGTAACTTTTGAATATGATCAAAATGGAAAAAAATCCAGAGAGTTTATTCACTATATCGACGAAACATACGATACAGTTGTTTTCATAAGAAATGAGGATGGACTCACCATCAAAAAAGAAATCATCGACTATGACGGCGATACGGAAAGTACAGAAGAATTTGAATATCAAGGCAAAAACCTTGTAAAACATACAGTAAAAGATGATGCCGGTCAAACCGTTTCTATGGTGCAGGTTACATATGATGAAAAGGGTAACATTACTGAAGAAGCAGAACAAAACCTGGAAGAAGGCATTACCAAAATCAAAAAGGTGGAGTATTTTCCTTCAGGAAACAAAAAAGAAATACTGACTTACACAAATGATGACCTTACCGGTAAAGTAACCATGACCGAGGATGAAAAAGGGCAGATTGTGAAAATTATAGAAGAAACACCTTATCAGAAGAATACCACTATCATGAAATATGATGACTCTGGAAACATTGTCTATCAGGAAGAATCTGACAGGAAAGGAAAACTCATCAGCCATGTTACACGCCAGTACGATGATGAGAATAAAATGATATCTTCTCAGGTATTTATAGACGGACAAGGTAGAAGATTATCGAGAAATTATACCCTGAGGCATGATTATGTGTTGCATGAAGAAAAATAAAAAGGAATGTTAGACCATAACATTGATGGGTTAAAACCTGAATGTGCCGGCAAGCGGAATTTAAAATCGCATTTTAATCCTATTTTAACAATCCACGGTACTTTGGTCATTCTCTTTTTTTAAAGCCTTTTTTCGTAGCAAAAAGCATCCCATTCGTTTTAAAAAAACCAAAAATTGCAAGGGTAATTAATATCAACAAAAATGTCAATCCACCCTGTATAAGCATGGTTTTTTGCATGCCAACAAAATCAGCAAGAATACCGGTAAAAATATTTCCCATTGCCAATCCTCCACCGAAATAAAAAGCATAAACAAAGGATTGACCTGTTGCCCTGAACTCTGCCGGTATAAACTGATGCACAAAGGCAACAAAGGAGAGGATGAACAACCCTATGGTAACTCCATGACTGGTGCCAATAACAATGGCAATCCAGGGATTATTCGTTATACTGTAGGCAACTAGTCGCATAGCTGTTACCATCATGGTAAATACAATCAGTTTTCTGGCACCAAAACGATGGATCAAACGGCTGCCATATAGGAAAAAAGGAACTTCTGCCATGGCCTGAAACAGATACGCATAGCCCACATGATGAAAACCTCCTCCAATTTCATCATAATAAATATTGATAAAAAAATGGACTGGAGAGGAAAAAACACCATAAAAAAGCATGATAATCAGCATGATATACAAACGCTTATCACTCAAAAAAACATCTTTGATGTGTGCCAGTTTCAAACTTTTTAATCCTTTCACCATCTTCAGAGGTTTGTAGAAAAACTTCATAAGTATAAAATTCACAACCATAATAGAAGAGGAAATGGCAAAAATCAGGTGAGAATTGGAAGCATCAATAAAATTTCCTGTTACAACAGATGAGGTAGCCCAACCAACCGAAGCCCATAATCTGAAAATTCCGTATGATGGCTTTTTATGCTGGGCTATATAATCTAAAGCAATACTATCCAGCAAAGGTGTTATAGGGTTGTATATCAAAGTAAATATATAAGTAAAGATTACTACGGCAAGAAAAGTGTGCTGGAACATAAAGCCATAGATCATGAAAATTGCCAGAAATATGGTAAGGGTAAAAATATTTTTACGCCCAAACCTGTCAGCAATCAACCCCCAAACAGGTAATATCAGCAAAGTATTCACCTGCTGAATGGCAATGATAATCCCAATCTGCCCGTCCGATAAACCAATATGGTTCTTCAAAAAAAGATTAAAGAAAGCCAGCCAGGATGCAGCTGCTGCATAGGTCAAAAAATAGGATACTTTGATAATGCCGGATTGTTGCATTGTACTGATATTTATTTGAATGGCAAAACCCTGGAGGTCTTTTAATAAACAAGCGGCAAAATTAGCAGAAAACAGGATTGGTTCAGTTTATCCTTAAGGTATTTAATAAAAAAGAAATGTATCTGATCTGTATTTCAGGAAAAATAAACCGGATATCGGTCTGAAAAGAAAAAATTTAAGCATTCAATGACCACAAGCCCATGAAATAATATTAATTTTGCATAAACCTTTTTGCGCAGGAATATGACCATAATAGAGAGATAGATCACAGAAACATTTTAAAAATTATCAATTCCTGGTTTCGCCATGTGCAAAATTTAATTCTGTCTTTTACCAATCCATTTCTGTGAAAAGAAATGCTGTTTTACACATACTAATTTCTGAATCAGCAGATATTTATCCTGAAGAGGTAATCTTTTATACCAGTAAACTGTTACCAATAATAAAAGATGGACAGAACCTTTAGAATTTTTAGACACACGCGGTGATGATCTTTTTTAGTCCATAGTGCCTGCAAGAAAAAAAATTATGTCTTTGATTAGAAAACATAAAAGATTCAGATCCCTGAAAAATAAATAAGAAAATGCCTGATAGAAAAAATACCGATCTCGTTAAAGAAATAATAAATTTAAAGAAAGAAAAAAACGCCGTCATATTAGGACACTATTATCAAATACCTGAAATACAAGACATCTCTGATTTTCTGGGAGATAGTTTGGCGCTGTCTCAAAAGGCCAATGATACCGATGCAGATGTGATTGTATTTTGCGGTGTACATTTTATGGCGGAAACAGCCAAGATACTTTCTCCCGAAAAAAGGGTATTCATCCCCGATCCGGAAGCAGGTTGCAGTTTGGCAGATGGATGCAAAGCATCCGATTTTAAACCCTTTAAAGATGCACATCCCGATCATACTGTCATCAGTTACATTAACTGTTCAGCAGAAATCAAAGCCTTGTCTGACATCATATGTACTTCCAGCAATGCTGTGCAGATTGTAAATAGTTTGCCCAAAAATGAAAAAATCATTTTTGCGCCGGACAAAAACCTGGGCGCATACATCAACAGTGTTACAGGTCGTAACATGCTATTATGGGATGCTACCTGCGAAGTACATGACATACTAAGCGTTGAAAGGGTTTTATATCTGAAAGAAAAGCATCCTGATGCCAAAATCATTGCTCACCCGGAATGTAAAGGGCAAATTTTGACCATGGCCGATTTTATAGGATCTACAACCGCCCTGCTTAATTTTTCTAAGAAAGACACCGCCAAAGAGTTTATCGTAGCCACCGAAACAGGTATCATTCATCAAATGAAATTGGAAAACCCAACGAAAGAATTTTATGTAGTTCCCAGCGATGAATCATGTGCCTGCAATGATTGCCCCTATATGAAACTAAACACAATGGAAAAGCTACACAGGTGCCTTAAAGACGAATACTATGAAATTATAATGGAACCTGAACTGATTGAAAAAGCAGCTAAACCCATCAGGAGGATGCTCGATCTGTCAAAATCGTTGGTGAAGTAAAATAATAAATGCCTCAGATACCAAAAATAAATATCCATGTTTATTTTCTCTATCATGCAAAAATGGAGTAATCTGAAAATCTTGCAAAACATAACTTTTGATATCACACTAAATTTTTGGTTGTGTTACAAAATATTTTTCATTGAAAAAAACTTATAATTTCTGAATCAAGCAGAATCATTTATTTTTGTAATTTCGTGGACGTACACGGAAACTAATATATAAAACATCCCACATGCAACTACCAAAGTATTCATTCGGAATCGGAGACCGATTCGGAAAACAGGGCGAAGCCCAGTTAACAGCACTACAACAACTTGAAAAAGAGGGCATCGAGGTCGTTCCTGTATGGAATAAATCGAACCGTGAACACGTTACCATCGGTTCGGAACCTGTGGAAACCCGCCTGGAAGCAGATGCGGCAGTAAAAAAACTGAATTGGTCACTACCCTATTTTGTAGACGCCGACCATATCAATCTGGAAACAGTTGATAAATACACTGAGCATTGTGACTTTTTCACCATAGACGTTGCGGCATTTATTGGGCAAAAAGCCAGCAAAGAGCACATCAGTAAATTTTTATCAGAAAACAAAAATCTTGCAGGACCTTTCAAACTCCCTGGTATTGAATCAAAATATTATATTACACCCGAAGAGATTCGCAACGCTGCGGAAAAGTTCCTGTTTGCCATACAAAAAGCAGGCGAGATATACAGGCGTATTCGTGAGGTAAAAGGAGACAACTTCGTCACAGAAATAAGCATGGACGAGGTAAATGAAGCACAAACACCCATCGAACTGTTCTTTATCCTCAATGCCATTGCTGCCGAAGGCATACCGGCACAAACCATCGCTCCAAAATTCACCGGAAGATTCAACAAAGGGGTTGATTATCATGGAGATGTAAATCTGTTTGAAAAAGAATTTGAAGAAGACCTGATGGTCATAGATTTGGCCATCAAAAAATTCAATCTGCCGGAAAACCTCAAATTAAGCGTTCACAGTGGTAGCGATAAATTCACCATTTACCCTGTAATGGGAAAATTGATCAAAAAGCACAACAAGGGCATTCATGTCAAAACCGCCGGAACAACCTGGCTCGAAGAAGTAATCGGATTGGCATTGGCAAATGGAAAGGCGCTGCAAATGGTAAAAGAAATCTACAAAGAAGCACTCGACAGGTTTGATGAACTTTGCAGCCCCTATGCAACTGTAATTGACATTGATAAGTCGAAACTTCCATCGGCACAGCAAATACAGAATTGGGACGGTGAAACTTTTGCCAACTCCCTTAGGCATATACCTGGTCACACTCAATATAATCCCCATTTCAGGCAATTGATGCACGTGGGATACAAACTGGCGGCTGAAAGAGGCAGTAAGTTTACTGAAATGCTCACCAAGCATAAGGAGATTACAGGAAAACAGGTTACGGAAAATATTTTTGACAGACATCTCAAAAGATTGTTTGTTCTGTGAAAACATAAAGGATAAACCCAGAAAAGATTATCACCACAAAATATAGTATTCAGCAAAAAAGAGGATTATGAAAGCATTTATGGACGAAAATTTTATGCTCGAAAACAAAGCGGCAGAAAAACTTTATCATGATTACGCCAAAGAGATGCCTGTCATTGATTACCACTGTCATCTCCCTCCCAAAGAGATAGGCGACGACAGGCAGTTTGAAAACATGACCAAAATTTGGCTTGATGGCGACCACTATAAATGGAGAGCCATGAGAGCGGCAGGAGTAGATGAGAAATACTGCACTGGTAATGCCTCCGATGAGCAAAAATTTGAAAAATGGGCCGAAACAGTTCCCCATACACTGCGAAACCCACTTTTTCACTGGACACACATGGAACTTCGTAAACCATTTGGTGTCACAAAAATTCTAAATCCCTCCACAGCAAAAGAGATTTATGAACAAACCACCGAAATGCTCAATACTCCCGAATTCAGTGCCAGAAATATTATGCGCAAAAGTAAGGTGGAAGTGGTTTGCACTACCGATGATCCGGTAGATAATCTTAAGCATCATATCAAAACAAAAAAAGATAATTTTGAAATTAAAGTGTTACCAACATGGAGACCAGATAAAGCAATGGCGGTTGAAAACACGGAAGATTACAACAAATATCTGGATAAACTGGAAAATGCCTCCAAAACATCTATCACCAAATTTGATGACCTGATTGCTGCTTTGCGCAAAAGACACGACTTTTTCCATAAGCATGGTTGCCGTCTTTCAGACCATGGATTGGAAACCATGTATGCCGAAGATTTTACAGAAACGGAAACACGAACCATTTTTTCCCGGATACGTTCCGGTAAAATGCTTACACCCAAAGATGTGGCAAAATTTAAATCTAATATGCTTATACATTTTGCCATGATGGACCACGAAAAAAACTGGGTGCAGCAATTTCACCTCGGTGCGCTGAGAAGCAACTCAACACGTATGCTACGGCAACTTGGACCCGACAAAGGTTTCGACTCTATGGGCGATTTTGAAATGGCCATTCCCATGTCACGATTCTTTGACCGACTCGATATGGGGCATCGCATCCCTAAAACCATTCTTTACAATCTTAATCCACGAGACAACGCCCTTTTTGCTACAATGCTGGGAAACTTCAATGATGGCTCGGTACCTGGTAAAATGCAATTTGGAAGCGGATGGTGGTTCCTCGATCAGAAATTTGGTATGATTGATCAAATCAACACTTTATCCAGCCTTGGACTGTTAAGCCAATTCGTTGGTATGCTCACCGATTCGCGCAGCTTTCTCTCCTACCCACGACACGACTATTTCCGAAGAATTTTATGCAATCTTCTGGGTAAAGATATGAAAAATGGCGAAATTCCTGGAGACTTTGAAATGGTGGGTGACATGGTTAAAAACATCAGCTACTACAATGCCAAAAATTACTTCGGCTTCTAATCGCTGATTTTTCTTAGGAAAAATGGATGAAGACTGTAAGCAACTATTCTGAATCCAATAAAATAATCAGATCACGATTGAAAATAAACAGTCATTTGTTAATCATACCTAAAAACAAAAGAAATTTAAATTATGAAAACAAAAAGAAATCATTATGTTGCTTTTTTATGGATGATCATAACCTCATCCATAGTTTTATTTCATGGTTGTCAGGAACAAAAACCGCTGGTACCCGATCCCGGTGTCGTTTCATGGACATTCAGAAACCAACTATCGGAGGATGTGCCCGGTACACTCGACATGATCAAAGGAATGGGTATAAACAATATGGAATTCTCCGGACTATTCGGTGAAACTCCTCAAAGCTTGAAAGATCTCCTGGACGAAAGAGAAATGGTATGTACATCATATGGTGTTAGCTATGATGCACTGGTAAATGAAACACAAAAAGTAGCAGAAGAGGCTATTACTTTAGGTGCTGATTATGTTCGTATTGCATGGATCCCACACGATGGTAGTTTTACTATTGATCATGCCAGGAAAGCAGTAGAGGATTTTAACCAGGCAGGAAAAATATTGCATGAAAACGGTCTTTTCTTCTGTTACCATAATCATGGTTACGAATTTAGCCCTCATGCAGACGGAACACTATTCGATTACATGGTAGAAAATACAGATCCTGAATGGGTCAGTTTTGAAATGGACATTCTTTGGGTTCAGCATCCGGGTGCTGATCCGGTAGCATTATTAGAAAAGTATCCAGAAAGGTTCAGACTTTTGCACCTGAAAGACCTCAAAAAAGGAGTGAAAGGTGACTTCTCGGGCAGCACCCCAAAAGAAAACGATGTGGTTTTAGGCACAGGTCAGATAGACATTCCAGGGGTACTCCGCGCAGCACAAAAAACAAACATCGAACATTATTACATTGAAGATGAAAGTGCCGATGTAGTTTCCAGAGTACCCCAAAGCCTGGAATACATCAAGAGCATAAAATGATCATAGGTTATGGAAGTTGAGAGTGATAAAAAATCAATTTCAAAAAAATAACTATTTTTGCCCGTTGCAAAACAAAACCAAATGCAATTTCATGAAGAGAAACCCCGTATCAGGATGATACGGGGTATTTTTTTGCTTTTCACAAAAAAGACTAAATCCAAAAATCATCTTAAACGAAACAAAGTCCCTCGCGTCTAATTCGCAAAATTTGACCCCTGAAAAATAGTTTATTCAAAAAAAAATCAAAGCATTGAATAGATTTACAGATTATTCTTTTTTAACGGAGGCAAAACATCAGGAAAATATTTTTTCAACCCATAAATTAAATAAATACATGAACAACAAAAAAAGCTTTTATTTTATCATAGCAGTATTCACTATGATCTTTTCCGTGCAACTATCTGCACAACGCCCGCAAGGGCAAAGACAGGGAAGATCTGATATACCCATCAGTGAGCGCCCAAAAATTGGAACCCTTACCGGTACTATATTAGACAAGCAATCAGGAGAACCGCTTATGTTTGCCAGCGTTGTGCTCAATACCCAGAGCGATTCAACCCTGGTGTCGGGAGCAATTACAAACGAAGATGGAAAATTCACCATGGAAGAACTTCCTCCGGGAGTATTCTTTATCACTATAAATTTTGTTGGATACCCCCCTCAGGATTTTAATGGTATCCACATTACTTTCCGCGAAAATATAGTAGACATGGGCATTGTGGAAGTGGAACCATCGGCACAGGTACTCGATGAAGTTACGGTTGAAGCAGCCCGAACCCTTATGGAAACAGGCCTCGACAAACGTGTGATCAATGTTGGACAGGAACTTACTTCCATTGGAGGAACCGGACTGGAACTTATGGAAAACATACCCAGTGTTGCCGTTGATTTTGATGGAAACATTAGTCTAAGGGGCAGTGGGAATGTTACCATACTTATAGATGGACGTCCTTCTACACTCACCGGCCTGTCGGGATCAGAAGCACTCGAGCAGATTCCCGCAGAAATGATCGAAAAAGTGGAAGTGATTACCAATCCATCCGCCAGATACAATCCCGAAGGTACATCAGGTATTATCAATGTAGTGCTCAAAAAACAAAAAAAACCAGGTTATAATGGCATGGTTTCTCTTAACGGCAATAGCAATTTGGGATACAACGGTTCGGTAAATTTCAATTATAAGATCAATAAATGGAACCTTTTCACAAATTACAGTGGAAGACTCATGAACAATGAGTGGTTTGGTTCCAGTTTCAGGGCAACAAACCCTGGCAGAGAAAACGAAAATTTTATGAATCAGGATCTCAATGGAGAATTTGGCATGAATTCCCATAATATTCAGGCAGGAGTTGATTACCTGTTCAACGACAAAAACACCCTTACATTGTCGGGGACTTACAGCAACTGGAACCGAAATTTCGATAACATCACCGAATATATGCTTTACCAGGATCTTACTGATCCCAATAGTCTTTTTATTATGGATAATAACAACACCATGTTCCACAATTCTGTAAATACCCAAATGAATTTCAGGCGTACTTATGATCAGAAAAACAGGGAACTCATTGCCGATGTTGCATTTGCTAACCGTTCCATGGATAGAAATGAGGACTTTATGCAGCAATTTTACGAAAATAATTTCACCGATCCCAGCGGATTGGAGAACCTGGAAAGATCCAATATGATTGGCGAAAACTGGTCGGTTTCTTCCCAGTTGGATTACATACACCCTTTAAACGAAAAAAGCAAACTGGAAACGGGCTACAGAGTACAAATCAGAGAAATGGATTCTGATTTTCTGTTTGAAGATTTTAACCAGGGAGCAGACACATGGCAACCCAACAGCAACCGCTCAAACCATTTTGTGTATAACGAACAAATTTATGCTGCTTATGCACAATACGCCACTATAATAGGTAGTTACAGTGTGCAGGCAGGTTTACGAGCCGAACAGTCTTTTATTGATGGCGATCTGATCAACGAAGGCAGTGATTTCGCAAAAAACTATCTCAGTCTTTTCCCTACAGCACATATCCGAAGAAATTTTGAAAACAACCAGGCAATGCAGATCAGCTACAGTCGCCGGATCAATCGCCCGCATAACCGCACCCTGAATCCTTTCCAACGATACAACAGCGAATATGATGTTTCGCAGGGAAACCCCGAACTCGACCCCGAAATGATCAACTCCTATGAGATCGGATACACGAAATTCTGGGAGCAAACTACACTGAATCCGAGTATCTTTTACAGGCACACCGAAGGCATGATTACCAGGTTTAGAGATGTACAAAATATTGATGGACGAGATGTTACCTTTACAACTTACGAAAACCTAAACCAGGGAATATCCTATGGCGCAGAACTTATCCTTACACAAAAAGTTTCTGACTGGTGGACCATGAATGGCACTTTCAGCTATTTCAGAAATATTATTCAGGGATCGGGCGCTCAAATGGAACAGGAAAATGATAACTATTCATGGTCCGGGCGTTTCGTTAGTAACATGAATCTGGGTAAAGGATGGAATATGCAACTAACTGGTTTTTATCGCTCTCCAATCATCATGCTACAGGGAGAAATGGATGCCATGTATGCTGCCAATGCAGGTATCAGGAAAAGTGTCTGGGGAAATAAAGGTACCATTTCACTTAACGTGAACGATATTTTTAATACTATGAAATTCAGCATGCACAATTATGGAGAATCTTTCACCATGGATATGGATCGCCAGCGGATCAGCAGAATCATAAACATTGGTTTTACATACAGAATCAATGAATTTGACAGAAAAAGAGAAAGGCGTGAAAGAGATAGCGGAGGTGATGACTCTATGATGGATTTCGATGATTTTTAACAATAAAAAACACCATCATCCCATCAATAATCCAAAAAAGGCAGACCCAAAAGGGCTCTGCCTTTTTTTATCATGTCTTTTATACATATCTTGGTATATTTGCAGGCTATCTTCAAAAAATGAGATGCCACTTATGAATATGATCTTCCATTTTCAGAAAATGTAAGTTGTAAAATAGTGTTCACCTTTAAAAACGGTCATTACATTAAAACAAACCAAATTTATGAATAATTCACTAAAACAGCGATTGAATGCCTTTATTAAACTGGGAGATAATATACAAACTGTCTTACATTCAAATGACCCTAAAAATCTTTCCGAATCTCAAAAAACACTTTGGAAGCAGATAAAGGAATCGGCTATCTACAATCCCTGGTTTACAGAAGAGAATGTGGTCGCGGCATTGCAAGGCATTGCCCAAATGCTCGAAAAAGAAAAAATCGAGCAGTGGATATCTGATTATCCACAAAACTATTTTCAACCTACAAAACCCAAAACGGTGGCAGTGATCATGGCAGGCAATATTCCATTGGTAGGTTTTCATGACATGCTATGCGTTCTGATTTCAGGAAACATACTCCTTGGAAAATTATCAGGACAGGATAACCACCTGCCGGTTATACTTACAGAGATGCTTATTGAAATTGAACCTGACTTCAGCGATTTTATAATTATGACAAGCGAAACAATCTCTGGTTTTGATGCCGTGATCGCTACAGGCAGCAACAATACCTCCAGGTATTTTGAATATTATTTTGGAAAGTACCCACATATCATCAGAAAAAACAGAAGCAGTATAGCTGTTTTAAACGGTAATGAAACGAATGAAGCACTCGCTTTACTTGCTCACGATGTGTTTCAGTATTTTGGTTTGGGATGCAGAAATGTTTCCAAAATATTTGTCCCAAAAGACTTTAATATAAGTAAACTCGCTGAAAACTGGCAACAATATGAGAAACTAAATCGCCATAGCAAATACATGAACAATTACGATTACCAAAAAGCCATCATGCTGGTAAACAAAATACCACATCTGGATACCGGTTTTGCCCTGCTTACAGAAAACCCCTCCCTATCTTCACCTTTGAGTGTGATCCATTACGAATATTATGATAACATGTCACTACTGCAAAAACAGATCAAACAATTAAAGGATCAGTTACAATGTATATCCACAACAATGCAAAACCTAACTCAAGAAGTGCCTCTTGTAGAACACGGTAAAACACAAATTCCCGGACCATCAGACTATGCTGATGGTGTAGACACGTTAAATTTTCTTTTCTCTTTGCAGGGATCATAATTGCGCCAATCAAT
>CAZPVB010000071.1:0-17352 GCA_964589855.1 uncultured Bacteroidales bacterium | reverse complement strand
AATGTATGGGAAACATTGTTGGTAGGTCCGAATGTATCGGGTGTACCTCCACCATCGGTAATAGTGTAAATATAAGGAGGGTTGCCATCCGTAACATTGATCTCTATTTCACCGTCAGATGAACCGGCAGCACTGGGCTGTACTATGTTTATCGTCATGGATGGATTTTCATTGAATGTGATCATAACCTCATCGCTGTCGGTGCAGGTGAGATTGTCTTCCGTCCAGGTAAAGGTATAATCGCCATAGGTGTCAACCGTGGCAGTTGCATTGGTACTGTTAGGATCATTAAAAGAGGCGTTACCTGGACCGGAAAAAGTCCATGTGCCTGTTCCTACCGAAGCGGTGGCATTTAATGTGTATTGATTGCCGCAGGTAACATCATCAGAACCTGCATCAGCGGTTGGAGTCTGGTTATTGGTAATATTGATAGTTTCTGTTGCCTGGCAATTGTTTTGATCGGTAACGGTGTAAGTGAGTTCGTAATTACCCCCTGTAGTATTGTTGAAGGTAGGATTTTCAATATCATCGGCATCAAGGGAGGCAGCACCATCACCAGTCCAGAGATGAGTGTAGCCGGGAGTACCACCGGTAGGGTTTCCGAAGAGTTGAAGGTTGTTGCCTGAGCATGTTTCTGCCGGGTTAGGCGTAATTCCCACTGTAACACCTTCTGCTGGTTCGGAAACAATGGCATTTCCACTTACAGTTGTACCTTCAGCGTCTGTTACTTCTATAAAGTAATTATCTGGAGTAATGCTGTAAAAATTTGGAAAGGTGAAGGTTTGCTCGGGTACATTTGCCTGATCGAACTCAATGGGGTCAAATCTCACCCATGTGTATTTATAAGGAGGTACTCCACCGCTAACTGTGATCGTGATTTCACCATCGTCCCCTCCTTTGCAGGATACATCTTTTACAGTTATGGATTCTAACTGAAACTGCGCTGATATGGTTTTCCCCGATAAAGAGAGTGCAAGGAATAAAAACAGCAATTTAAAAGTTCTGTGGAAATTTTTCATGTGTGTTTTTTCTGTAGTATATTTTTTATCCATAATGCCAGGAATTTTCTTTATGCTTTTTCACTGAAAAATATTTAGTTAAATAGATTAACATATCAGGAGGTCAGTTTCTTGTATGTTAAAACTAAAAACAGATATTTTTCCATTGAAAATGGTTTTTTTTGGGCTTCACAATAGATGTGATCTGTAAAATATTTCAATACATATGTGTTTCTTCTGTATGTTTTTTTAGTTTACTTTTGTTAGTTAAGGCTTAAAAAAAATATGTTAAATAGCATTTATTGTTCGGTAAAAATCCTTTGCAGTAAAGGTGCAATTTTTGTGAAGATCGCTTTATTTTTTCATGAATCATTCTTTTTATAGCAATCGAAAGATAAAAATATTTCACAGGTTATTTATCGGTAAAACACTGAGGTTCATTGGGGGGATTTACTCGTTAACGTTTACTCTGGGTGTTTACGAAAGAAGGTAAGGGCAGGTTATAAGTAAAAGTACCCGTTTTGAGGTAAATGTTAAAAAGGGTGCCTGATGATTTTTTCTACGACTTATGGGCAATGATCAGTACAGAAACATGTTAATATTTCGACAGAAATATAAGGCAATTGTTTTCAATCCTGGAAATGATCTCTTCCTCAGGTTTCTTATGGAATTTTTCACCCATTACGATCTCATAAAGTTCAATATATCTGTTGGAGATGGATTGGACAATCTCTTTGTCCATTTGGGGGATGTTTTGGCCGGTTTTGCCCTGAAAATTTTTTTTGATGAGCCATTCGCGCACAAATTCTTTAGATAGCTGTTTTTGCGGTTTACCCTCCGATAGTCTTTGCGCATATTCATCAGCATAAAAGTACCTTGATGAATCGGGTGTGTGAATTTCATCGATCAGATAGATTTCTCCGTTTTTCTTTCCAAATTCATATTTTGTATCTACCAGGATGAGTCCTCTTGATGCTGCCCATTCCGATCCTTTTTCAAACAGTTTGCAGGTATAATACTCGAGTTTTTCATAATCATCAGGAGATACAATACCCTTTGCAAGTATTTCTTTTTTAGAAATATCCATGTCGTGCCCCTGGGCAGCCTTGGTTGTGGGTGTTATCAAAGGTTTCTCAAAAGCCTCGTTTTCTCTCATTCCGGCAGGCATTTTTTCACCGCAAAGAGTTCTCTTTCCCCGTTTATATTCTCTCCATGCATGGCCGCACAGGTACCCGCGTATGACCATCTCTATCTGGAAAGGTTCACAAACATGACCGGCAGTAACCATGGGATCAGGGGTTTCAATCTTCCAGTTGGGTACAATATCACCGGTAAGATCCAGAAACCTGGAGGCAATCTGATTCAATACCTGTCCCTTGTGGGGAATTCCTGCCGGCAATACCACATCAAAGGCAGATATCCTGTCGGTGGCGATCATGAGCAGCATCTTGTCATGAATATTGTATACATCACGCACCTTTCCTTTGTAAAAATGCTTTTGACCAGGAAAGTGAAAATTTGTTTCAGTCAGGGGCATAGTAATTTTTGCATTTAAGGATTGGATTCAGGTTTTAAAGATCCATCAACTCCTCAATGGTACGTACCACACCATTGTTGTTGTTGTCGTACCGGGTGATGAACCTGGATAACTCCTTGATCCGTGGGTGTGCATTTTTCATGGCATAGCTGTAATATCCTGCCGACATCATATCCACATCATTCAAGTAGTCTCCAAAGATAAGGGTTTCTTCAAACTGAATATTCATATCCTGCTGAATTTTTTTTAAAGCAAGTCCTTTGCTGGCTTTATGACTGGTAATGTCTAACCATACATCACCGGCAACTGCTATCTTATAATCTTTTTCATAGGATGCAAAATGGGGATAGGCGTTTTTTTCTGCATTGAGCTTGTCCCACAAAGTAACCTTTAATATGGTATCTTCAACTTTCAGCAGATCATCTACCACCTGAAATCTTTCGTAATACTGGCGGGCATCGTTTACAAATGCATCATAAGTGTTTTCGCAATAAGCAGAATTTTTGCCACACAGGATCAAATCGGTGTTTTTTACTTCCCGCCCTTTTTTGATGAACATTCTGGCTGATTCCATATCCAGTTCATTCACCATGAGTTCCTTTTCGTTATGTTTTACATAGGTGCCATTTTCTGCCAAAAGGATAATATCTTCAAGTATGTTGCTAAATAACTTTTCTATTTTGTAATATTGTCTTCCGGTGGCGGCAATAAAAACAATGCCCTGCTCAACCAATTTCCGATGTACCTCCCAGAACGAAGGGTCAACGGTTTTCTGATCATCCAGCAGGGTCCCATCCAGATCGGTTACGATAAGTTTTATCATTCTATTATTGGGTGTTGTTATGTTTTTCCTGAGTTTTTATCAAAAGCAGCGGCAAAGGTAGGTATTTTGCTTCAATGTTTGCAGGCAAGCAGAATAGGTTGTCTGTTAAGTTTGTTTTAATAGTGGAGGTGTTGTGATTTCTTTACTTTTTATCTGTTTTTAGTTTGATTAAGCCTGTCAGATGCCTGTCCCGTTCTCTTCTTACAGGAAGCTCACCAAAAAACCGGTTTTGTAATTTTTTCTGTGTTGCGAAATCGAATCATCCTTGTGTGCATTAATAGCATTATCATGGCTCGGTTTGCTTTTTGTTTCTATAAATGTTTAATATTTAACAAAAACACACAAAGGTGATAAAATTTTCACATTAATGTTTGGCGACTCTGCTAAAATTAAGTAGGTTTGCAATTTATTTAAGCAACCTAACAAAAAGGAATTTACATGTATACTATTGGAATCAGGCATGAAGATAAACACCACACCGAAAGAAGATCACCACTTAGTCCGGCACATGTAAAAAAATTGACAGAGCAAGGCATAAAAGTAGAGGTTGAATCCTCACCCACGCGCATTTTTAAGGATGCGGAGTACGCTGAGGCGGGTGCAAAGATAGTAGATAACCTGAGAGGGTGCAATATAATACTTGGTGTGAAAGAGATCCCTGAGTCATATTTTGAAAGAGATAAAACCTATCTGTTTTTTTCGCATGTAATAAAAGGACAACCTTACAACATGCCTATGCTCAAAAAAATGATGGATTTGAAATGTAACCTGATTGATTATGAAAAGGTAGCCGATGAACAGGGTAAAAGGATCATTTTTTTTGGAAGGTTTGCAGGGCTGGCGGGCATGATCAATTCGTTGTGGAGTTTAGGTCAGCGTATGGAAAGAAAGGGATACCATAACAATCCGTTTTTGCATATCAGACAGGCGCATACCTATGACTCTCTCCTTTCCGCAAAACAAGATGTTGCTGATGCTGGCAAAGAAATCGCAGAAAAGGGATTGCCCCCGGAATTTACTCCTCTAACCATTGGTTTTACGGGAAACGGCAATGTTTCGCAAGGCGCACGCGAGATTGCACAGCTTTTGCCTTTCAGGGAGGTATCTCCCGATGAACTGAAAACTTTGCAGGAAAACAAGGATGTATCTTCCCATCTTGTTTATCTCACCGTTTTTACTGAAAAGCATATTTATAAACCTGTTAAAAAGGATCATCCTTTCCAATTACAGGAATATTACGACCACCCCGACAGGTATGAGAGCAATTTTTCGCAATATATACCTTATTTATCTGTTTTGATGAATTGTATGTACTGGGATGACCGGTACCCCAGGATTTTCACAAAAACATTCGCCAAAAAACTTTTCACCGAATCTCATCCAAAGATTGAGGTGGTGGGAGACATTACATGCGACCCTGACGGATCCATAGAGTTTACCCACCAGGCAACGACTATTGATGAACCTGTATTTGTTTACGATCCTTTACAAGGTAAACCGGTAATGGGTTTCGATGGGGAAGGAATATTGATTATGGCGGTCGATATTCTACCCAGCGAACTTCCCCGCGATTCTTCAGAAGCATTTGGGGATGCATTGCTGCCTTTTATAAGTTCTGTGACAAGTACTGATTTTATGCAGCCATGGAATGATCTTACCTTGCACGAAGCAATGAAAAAAGCGCTTATTCTGCACAAGGGAAAATTAACGCCTGATTATGAGTATATAAGTAACTATTTAGTTTGAGTGATCATTTTCGATCTGATAAATATGGTTTTACTCTAAAAAGTTTCTTGCCCACAAATTTTGGAACCTGACACTAATTTAAATATCTGATATTTGGATAATTAAAAATATTATATTTTCACTAATTTCCTTAAAATCATTATTTTGGAGTAGACTCAGATAATAATAATCAAAACACGCCTTAATCATTAAATTGAAAAGAACATTTTTTCCTATTGTTAAACCCTTAAACCGGAATTCAGTTATGCAAAAAGTATTGATATTGGGAGCAGGGATGGTTGTGAATCCCATCGTTCACTATCTTCTTGACAAAAACTATTATGTAACCGTAGCCTCTAGAACCAAATCA
This sequence comes from uncultured Bacteroidales bacterium, assembly GCA_964589855.1. Lineage (GTDB taxonomy): Bacteria > Bacteroidota > Bacteroidia > Bacteroidales > UBA7960 > SKVR01. The sequence goes on along the minus strand of CAZPVB010000071.1, from coordinate 11,899 downwards.
AAAGGTGAAGCCATGATAGGTGGCCATAAGAATGGCAGGGCAGTGGGTTGGACTGTTGACCAGAAAGATCTGCTTGAACAAATGATTCAAGAGAACGATCTGGTGGTTAGTCTTTTGCCCTGGGTATTTCATATAGAGGTGGCATTACAGTGTATAAAACACAAAAAGAATATGGTAACCACTTCTTATGTAAAGCCGCAGATGAAAGCACTCGACAAGCAGGTCCGTGAGGCAGGTATCATTATTCTCAATGAATTGGGACTTGACCCGGGTATCGATCACATGAGTGCCATGCGCATAATTGATCATGTACATGCCCAGGGAGGTGAAGTGGAAGAATTCTACTCTGTAACTGGTGCTTTGCCTGCACCTGAAGCTGCCGACAACCCTTTCATGTATAAGTTTTCCTGGAGCCCCAAGGGGGTGGTGTTGGCCGGTAACAACGACGGAAAATTTCTTCGAAAGGGAAAGATCGTGGAAGTGAGAACAGAAGATCTTTTTAAGAATCCCCTTTCTGTTGACTTTCCGGAGGTAGGAAAATTGGAAATCTATCCGAACCGTGACAGTTTGCCGTATATTGATCTGTATGGTATCCAGGAGACCAAAACCATCATGAGGGGCACTTTTCGCTACCCGGGATGGTGTGAAACGCTGGATGCACTGAAAGCATTAAAACTGATTACCAATGACAGTTTTGATTTTACATCCAAAACCTATGCTGATATGGTGGCAATGCTTACTGGCATGGAAAATTCAACCAATATCAAACAAAAAGCAGCCGATTATCTGGGGCAAAGCGTTGATTCCTATGCTGTAAATGCGCTTGAATGGTTGGGTATTTTTGATGATAAACCTATGAACCGGCAAAAAGATACCCCTTTCGAAATCACTTCTGATCTTATGATCAATAAAATGACAATGGGCTGCGAGGAGAGGGATATGGTAGCTATGCAACATATATTTAAGGTAAAGAAAGCCGATGGTACCCGCGAAGTGATCAAATCATCGATGCTTGATTTTGGAACACCTGCAACGGATACAGCCGTGGCACGCACTGTAGCGCTACCTGCTGCTGTAGGAGTTGAAATGATCCTTTCGGGAGAGATCAAAGAAAAGGGGGTGCATATTCCGGTAATTCCCGGTATTTATAACCCTATACTCGACAAACTAGAGGATATGAATATAAAAATGAAAGAAGAATTTGGATTGCCCGAATCGGAAATGATACATGAGTCTGGTATAAAAAGCTAATTGTCCACGAATTACCCGGATTTACACAAATTAAAACATTGATTATCAGATGTTTGATAGGATAAAAAGTTCATCCGAATTACTAAAAACAAGTTTTTAGACTGGATTCATTCATTAAAATATAAAATTCTTCTATCATCAGGTTACCTTGCTTTTGCTTTGGTCAAAGGCAAGGTATTCTTTTTTCTCTACAATGGTTCTTATTTCCATTACAGCTTCATAAATATCACGGAAAGTATTGTACAAAGGGGCCAATCCCAATCGCAGATTGTCAGGTTCGCGAAAATCAGGAATTACTATTTTTCTGTTTTTGACAGGGGTTGCCAATGCTTTACTGATTCTGTAAGCCTCCGGATGTTTTAGTGACAGATGCGAACCTCTTTGATGAAAATCTTCGGGGGAGGATAGTTCGAAATTAAGAGGATAAAGATACTGTTTCACCAAAGAGATCATAAATTCTGACATATCAATGCTTTTCTTTCTGATGTTGTGCATCTCCGCTTCCAGAAGCATATCTAAGGAGGTTTCAAGTGTTGACAGTGAGAGCAGGGGAGGAGTACCTGCCATGAATCTTTCTATGCCCGGCGCGGGTTGATAATTCATGCTGAATTCAAAAGGGTTGTTTTGTCCGAACCATCCCCAAATGGGTGAAATTAATTGTTCCTGAAGATCTTTTTTTACGTAAAGAAATGCTGTTGACCCCGGTCCTCCATTCAAATATTTGTAGGTGCAACCAATGGCCATATCGGCATTGTTTTCGTTCAGACGCACGGAAACAGAACCGGCAGCATGACTCAAATCCCAAAGCACCAGGCTTCCCTTTTGATGGGCCAGATTGGTTATCTCTTTCATGTTGTACATAAAAGAACTTTTAAAAGTAACATGCGAGAGGGTAAGTAGTGCTGGATTGCTACCCAGTTGTTTTTCTATTTCTTCAGCAGTAACGGTTATCCCATCTTTCGATCGTGCCAGTCTGATTTCATGGTTTTGATTCATGATTTTTTTCAACCCCTGCAATACATATATGTCGGAAGGGAAATTCAGATCATCACTCACGATTGTTTTTTTATCTTTCTGATGATTCAGGGCAGCCCAGGCCAGTTTGAAGAGGTTTACAGATGTACTATCGCTTATAATCACTTCATCAGGTTGTGCACCAATTATTTTTGCCAGTTTGGCAGAGATTTTCTGAGAACGTTCAAACCATTGCTCATTCCAGCTCCTTATCAGGCGATCACCCCATTCCTGTCTTACCACTTTTTGTATGGTGGTGGGTGTTTTCTCCGGCAGCATGCCCAGTGAGTTTCCGTCCAGATAGATCAGATCCGGATCATCATTAATAAATTGTGAACGGTAATGTTTGAGTGAATCGTTTTGATCTCTGTGAATGGCTTCAGATAGTGTTATCATAATTTCGGAAACTACTTTCAGATAGGTATATGGGTAATCATGAGTTTTACATTGTCATTCTGTGGAAATTATCAGACCGGGAAACTGGAAATAATCATATTCCTGCGATCAATTTCATTCAATTTATGCGCAGAGATATATGATGCGTCTTAATCTTGTTTTTCAAAAATACTTGTAGCAGCAGGAATCATTTTTTCCACCCACAGGGCATACATGGCGCCTGAAGGATGCAATCCATCACCTGCAATAAGATTGGGATGTGTAGCTGCCTGTCTGCTGATATCCGTTACATCAACATAATGCACACCTTTTTCTTCTGATTCTTCGAAATTTACCTCGTTAAATGCATCTATTTCACGGGCAATTTTTTCACGATCCTGTCCTTCAGCAAAAGGAGTTACACCCCAGTCGGGGATAGAAAGAACAATTACTTTTTCGGGATCGTGCCCGGCAAATTCTATCGACAATTCCAGCAGGGTTAGAAATTCCTCCCGGTAATGATCAATACTCATACCACGGTATTGATTGTTTACGCCAATTAACAAACTCACCATTCCGTATTGCTCACTCAATGTTGAGGATTCAATGGCATGCAGAAGCTGCCCGGTGGTCCAGCCTGTTTGAGCTATGATGTTCACCTCTTCCAAATGTATATTGTTATCCTTTAGTTGATTTTGCAACTGAACCGGGTATCGGTCTTCAACCGTTACTCCTTCTCCAATGGTGTAAGAATCGCCCAGGGCAATATAAGTCATATAAGTGGTATCTGATTCGTTATTCGATTCCTGGCTTGAATTGTCATGAGATGTGTTTTGTGTATCCTGCGGTTTTGGTTCATCGCCGGCCTGACATGAATTGACCATCGTAAAAAAAAATACAAATGTAACCAACATCATAAAAGGGTTTGCTCTCATTTTCTTAGATTTTACTTCTCTCATTTTTGTTTGAATGTCACAAAGTTACAGCTTTAAGAATATCAACAAAAGGGAAAAGTTTTCGCTATATATTTTTTGTTTGTGAAAATTTGTTAAGATGGGTGTAGGGAGTTCTTCCCGGACAGATCAAACCGTTTACATTGAAAGACCCTGCAAAGGAAAAGATCCTGATTTGCCGGCGCTGAATACACTTGTATTGGAGATTATCTTGTATGAATGAGTTTTTTAATTTTTCTGTCCGGTCAATATCCGTCTGAATGGAAAAATGATCTTATCTTTGCAAATATTAGTCTTAAAAAAATGGTTTTCCCTTTACATCAATTATAAGTGCCCAAGTTAAAAACAAGTTTTTTCCTGCTACTTTCTGTTTATTTTTTCGTTTCCTGCAATCCAGCGCGGCGACTATCAGAAGGTGAGTATCTTTTGCAGAACAATGCCATAGAAATCACTGATGCTCAGATTTCAGGATCTGATTTAAAAACCTTTGTACGACAGCACCCGAACAGGAAAATACTGGGATTGTTTCGATTTCATCTGAATGTTTACCAGTTGGCCGACAGAGGAAAAGAAACACGCTTTAAGAACTGGACCAAAAGCACCATTGGGGAGCCTCCGGTAATTTATGATCCTTCACTTGCCATGAGCACGGCCAATCAGTTTGAGTTATATCTTCACTCAAAAGGTTATTTTAATGCGGAAGTAGAACTGGAAGAAGAGAAAAAAAAGCAAAAGGCATGGATTCATTACCATGTAACAGGCAACACTCCTTATACAATCAATCAAAAGCAATATTTGATCAGAGACGATCGACTTGAAAGGTTTGTGTTGAATGATACACTTCAATCACTTGTAAAAGTTAATGATCGCTACGATGCTGAAAACCTGGAATATGAAAGAAACCGGATAACCCGGTATCTGAGAAATAACGGTTTCTACAGGTTTTCGAGAGACTTTATCGTTTTCAGGGTTGACAGTAACCTTCAAAAACATGCAGTAAATGTAGATATAATTATTAATGACCCGCCGCAGGCAGATATTGCAGACAGTTTGCAAAATGCCCGCCACCGGCGATTTTTAGTTGATAAGGTGATTGTTCTCCCTGAATTTTCGGCAATGCAAACTGATTTGGTTCGGCGTGACACAACAATTTTTGTACCCGATCGTCCTAATGTCAACCATAACAGAGAATATACTTTCTTACACAATGGTCCGCTGAGGATAAAACCCTATGTAATCGTCAATCATTTACGGTTACGTCCTGATGAATATTTCAGAATCTCTGATGTAGAACAAACCTATGATTTTCTTACAGGTTTGCGAAATTTCAGGTTTATCAACCTGCAGTTTCAGGAGACAGATAATCCGGAAAATAATACTCCCTCCGATTCTTTGCGATACCTGAATGCTTATGTGCAGCTGAACCGTTCTGCTGCCAATGCCTTTACGGTAGAAGCAGAGGGGTTGAACACAGCAGGAAATCTGGGGGTAGCAAGTAACTTTTTGTATCAGAACAGAAATATATTTCGCAATGCAGAAATCTTTAACCTTCGCTTCAAGGGGGCATTGGAAGTAACGGGAGAGTCTTCACCCGATGAAGTGATACAGCGATTTCCCTTTAACACCCTTGAACTGGGAGTGGAAGCCGGGATAGATTTCCCGAGATTTCTGCTTCCCTTTACCATTGAAAGGATTGCACGAAATGCACGCCCTAAAAGCACCATTGTTACGGGTATTAACTTCAGACAACGCCCCGATTATACCAGGTACATCCTCAATTTCAACTATGGATTTGAGTGGAACCAATCCTCTAATGACCGGCATCAACTCAACCCGCTGGAAATAAGTTCTATCAGGGTTTTTAATGATTCCATCCTGCGTGCCAATGTGCCCGATGCTAATCCTTTTATTCTCAGCCGATTCAGGGATCATTTTATCGTAGGACTCAAACATACTTATGTTTTGAATACACAAGACCTGTCAAGGATGAATGATTTTGTTTATCTGAGGACAAACTTTGAATCTGCGGGTGGTTTGCTGAATCTCCTCTCGGAACCTTTACGATTATCTTTGGATGAAAGTGGCAGTTATAATATTTTTAATATACCCTTTTCGCAGTTTGTAAAAGGGGATGCGGATATCAGATACTACAGGGTATTTGATAGCAATGAATCGCTTGTATTTCGCTTAATGGCAGGCGCAGGTGTACCTTATGGAAATGTTCGTGTACTTCCCTTTATCAAAAGTTATTATGGTGGGGGTGCCAATGGCATCCGCGCATGGAGAATATACTCTCTTGGACCGGGTAGTTATGCCAGCGATGATCAATTGCGTTTTGACAGGTATGGCGATATTAAAATAGAAGCCAACATTGAATACCGTTTTAAGGTTTACAGTTTTTGGCATGGTGCATTCTTTCTGGACGCTGGAAATGTTTGGTTCATCAATCAAAACGATCAGTTTCCGGGTGGGGAGTTCCGGTGGGGTTCTTTCGGAAGAGATATTGCATTGGGCGGTGGATTAGGGGTCCGTCTCGATTTTGATTTTTTCATTCTTCGCATCGATGCTGCTGCTCCAATCAAAGATCCTGCCTTGCCTGCCAAAGATCAGTGGATAAAAAAGCTGCCCGGGTTTAGAGATTATAACCTCAACTTAGGTATTGGATATCCTTTTTGATCTTACTAACCTGACATTGAGTTTTCACACACTGAATCCTTTTTTATGATGACAAAAGAGCAAATCCATCGCTTATTTCTGGAAGAACTACAACTTCAACCCACCAATGATCAAAAAAGAGTGATCGGTAAGTTGTGTGAATTTCTTTTGTCTTCTGATGTTTCTTCGGTTTTTGTGCTGAAAGGATATGCAGGTACTGGTAAAACGACACTGGTATCGAAGTTGGTGAAAATACTACCCCACATAAAATCCAATTGTGTGTTGCTTGCACCTACCGGCCGGGCAGCCAAGGTTCTGGCAGGTTATGCCGGACAGGCTGCCTTTACCATACACCGCGTTATTTACCGTCTTTCAGAATCGAATCAGGGCGGAATTTCCTTTCAACTGCAACCCAACAAGCATGTAAACACCCTTTTTATTGTTGACGAAGCTTCTATGATTACAGATGCAGCTACACGGGAAGAAAGATCTGTTTTTCAGTCGGGCAGTTTGCTCCATGATTTGGTTGATTTTGTATATAGTGGTGATCATTGCCGGTTGATACTCATTGGTGATTCGGCGCAACTTCCACCGGTTCATTCAGCCCATAGCCCTGCCCTAAGCGTTGCTGCGCTTCGCAGTGCTTTTCGGCTCAATATCTGGTCAGATGAAATGAAAGAGGTGGTAAGACAACAAACAGATAGTGGTATTTTGCACAATGCTACCCGCGTAAGGAACAAGATTGAGACTGGCGAAAAGGGTTTTGTAAAGTTTAAATTACAAGGATTTGGCGATATTAAAAGACTTACAGGATCCGAAACGGCCGACTATATCAACGATGCTTTCTCTCCCGGTACATTTGAGGAAACCATTGTGGTTTGCCGCAGCAACAAAAGGGCAAATCTTTATAATAAGCATATCCGCGCCAGGGTTTTGTTTTTTGAAGATGAGATAGGTGCAGGCGATTTGTTGATGGTAGTTAAAAATAATTACTTCTGGTTGCCACAGAAATCAATTGCCAGTTTTATTGCCAATGGCGATATAATAGAAATTACCAGGATACAACGCATTGAAGAGATGTATGGATTTCGTTTTGCCAAGGCAAGTATAAGGATGATCGATTATCCTGATGAGCCTGAGCTGGATCTGATATTGCTTCTTGATACACTCGATGTCGCGGGTCCTTCGCTTTCCTACGATCAGTCGCAGAAATTATTTGAAAAGGTAAGTGAGGATTATATTGATGAACCCAGCAAAACCAAAAGGTTTGCCAAAATAAAATCGAATCCTTACCTGAATGCAGTGCAGGTAAAGTTTGCCTATGCTGTTACCTGTCATAAAGCACAGGGCGGCCAATGGAAGAATGTGTTTGTTGAAATGGGGTATATTCCTGAGAAAATTCCAGATAAGGAGTACTTCCGTTGGTTATATACTGCGTTGACGCGCGCCACCGAAAATTTATATCTTATGGGGTTTTCTGAAGATTTTTTTGAAGGATAGAATATGAATGAAAATTCAAAACTATAGTGAGAGTTTTACTCACTCACTAAAACCAGGAACCTTCATATCTGCATCAACCTTTTTATGATTGTATCATGAAGTATAATGCCTTTTATTGGTATATGATAAAGAATTTCATTTTCTGCCAGATTATCAATTGACCAAAAGATGGTATGAAGATTGTAATTGAATGAAGAAAAATTTGAATATGCTTTGGAAGTTTTCAAAAATTCAGTTCATCGAAATTTTTATATTACACGTCTATGAATACTATAAATTGTTGATAAAAATAAAAAAATAATTTTACTTTTGTGTTCAACTATTTGATAATCTGAGCATTAAAGTTTTTGTTGATTTTTATTAACTTTTCAATTGACCGCATCGTACTGATTTATTGATATTTTTGTGCTTCCTAAACATTTTTAACCAATAGATTACTCATTAAAAGAAAAAGTTAGTTATGATTTTAAAGAAAAGAACCCCAAATTTTACGCTTCCAGCAATTTTGTTTGCCATGCTGATTGCTTTTACAGCGTTTACAGGAAAACAAGTTCAGGCACAGGAGCCCGAAGCTGAAAATGAAACTGATACTGTTGAAGTATCCTTTCCTTTTGAAGATGAGAAATTGTTAAATTTTTTTGATGCCAATAAGGCGATGAGTGAAGCCCGTAAGGAGTTTCAGGAACAGATGGCTGAGACTGTTGCCGAAGAAGGATTAACCCTTGAAAGGTTTCAGCAGATTGCCAATGCCAATAAAATTGGTGCTTTACAGGATGGTGCTTTTTCAGAAGAAGAAATTCAGGCATTTAATAATTTAGGACCTAAGATCAGTGCCATTCAAAAAGCAATGCGCGATCGCAATTCGCAAATCATTGTGGAAAAAGGTTTTGAATCTCCCGCAAAATATCAGGAGATACTGAATGAATATCGTAAAGATGAGGCACTGCGCAGTTATGTAAATGACCTGCTTAGGGAGCGAAGAAAGCAGGAAATCCTGGAAGAACGCCGCAAAGAAGCTGAAGAAAAAGCCAAACAAGAGCAAGAGGAGCAGGAAGAAGAAGATGCCAAGTAAACAGATGAACCGAGCTATGACAATACTGTTGTTAACACACATGCGGATGGTTATAATTTCGTAATAGGGCAAAACCTCAAAATCAGTATTTGGCGAGCTCCCCCCCTAAGAAAAGAACGGGGCAGGCATCTGACCCATTTAATCAAATTATAAACAGATGATTGGTTAAAAAAAACCGGATATTTATTTGAATATCCGGTTTTTTTATGAACTATCTTATGCTTTAGGCAGATTTGTTTTTTATTGCTGCTACTGCAAGTATGACGCCCAATGCAATACCTAAGATAGCAGCAAACAGTACCCTAAATTCAACTGGTAGCATAAATGTAAGGGTGTGCGCCGGTATCCAGAATAAAGGTATGGTTTTGCGGAAAACAAAATTCCATTGTACCTGCCAGTTGATCGATGAGAGTATTTTGCCTGTATGCATTGGTTTAAAAAGACCTTTCAGGGTTCCACCACCATTTTCTATATGCGTATCGGTTATTTTATGCATGGTCATCATCACCGGAGCATAAAAAATATTCATGGCAACACTTACAGAGAATGCCACTGCGATCTTCCCCCAACTAAAGGCAGGATTTGCAAAAACCTCAGGGGCGTTTTCCATCCCCAGAAAAACGAGAAAAAGGGGTGCGCCGGTAGAAAAAATAACAAATGCCATTTGGATGGTTAATCCCAGAAAACCCCAAACCAGCGCACGGGGTAAAATCCCAAAACCCTTTTGGTTGAATCTGCCGGTTTTAATCCTTAACCCCAGGGTTTCTCCCAGCGTGGCCAATAGTGCAAATTTGAGGAAACTCATCAGCATAGGATATTCTAAGGTTATCTCTTTGTAGCTGTTGATTGCAGGTGGGTGCAGAAAAAAAGGGGCAAACAGAATAAGGGTAGCAAATAGAACAATAAAGTCTGCTCTCTTCATCATTTTTATTTTTAAATGCTATCAGGTAAGCATATTATTTAATAAATAATCGGGTGAACTGCCAAAATCCAAATGATCATCAATTTACATGTAGGTGTTTTTCATGCAAACTATTGCTTCTGCAAAAGATTTGCGTTTATAAAGGTAGTGTTTTCTGCAAAGAGATACTTTGTTTTCCCGTCCCTACTTTTTTTTAACGAATGAGTGCGGTTTTAAAGGATAAAATATTGAATCCACTCAAAAACATCAATTATCCACAGATTACACAGATTTACACAGATGATAAATGCTGATAATCAGTGGATTTAAAAACAGAAAATAACCACAGATTTACCGAAAACAAGTTTTCGGAGTGGTCTTAATAATAAATTCTGCTATTTCTAACGAACTGATAGTTCATAACCACTTCGAGGGTCTTCGACCGCTCAAAGGGTTTTCAGACCCGATTCATGATGAGAATCTGATAAATTTCGGTTTTACATAATGTATGATATTTTATAAAACCCAATCGGTAAGTTCACCTGTAAGTCTTTTCAAATCTGTTTCAATGATTTTTAAGGTATATTTCAACCGGATGATCTGGTTCTGGATTTGAAATACAGCCAGTTGGTTTTGTCTGAATTCAAATCCATTGATAATTCCCTGTGCCAATTGCTCTTTTGCTATTTCTAAAGATTTTTCGGCATTTTGCTTATTCTTTTCCAGCAATTGAAGTTCCAGCGCTGTGGATTTGTATTGGCTGAGGATACGCGATATTTCAGATTTGAGCATGGCACCGGTATCATCGATTCTGATCTGTTGGTTTTGTTTTTCTTTCTGGCGGTTTTGAATGCTGATATTTTGCTGATTACCATTAAAAAGATTGAACCTGATAGATACCCCATACTGGAAACCATAGTTTTGTGATTCTTCCACAAATCCTGTTTCACTGGTTTGCCGCATGAAGGCGTAGTTGCCAAACAAATTGATCTGAGGGTAGCGCATGGCTTTTTCAATTCTTACGTTGGTTTCTGCAATCAACTCCCGGAGGCGTGATTGTTCCAGTTCGAAGTTGTTTTCCATTGCTTTTTGGAGAAGTCTTTCCTTATCGTCTATGGTAATGTTTTCTGTTTCAATATTCTCTGATGGCGAAAAATTTTCATCGGGTTCCTGGTTGATGATTCTGTTGATTCTCATTCTGATATCATCGATCAGTGCCGTTTGCCTGATAATTAAAACACTATCAGCATTCAGATCGTTAACTGCCTGTAGGTACATAAGTGTATTTCCTGCACCCAGCCTGCGTTTTTCTTTTTCCAGGTTTACCCGGTAAGACGAGATTTCGATAGATTGGCGGAGGTTGCTGAGCAGTTCCTGTTCTGTGATCATCTGAAAATAAAGGTCTGCCAGATCAGCAATGGTTTGTTCTATATAATATTGCGTATCGAGTTTCCCTAATTGTGCCAGATAGTCGAGTTGATCTTTTCGGGCAAACATTCTGAATCCGTCGAAGACTGTCCAGTTGGTTTCTACCATAGCATTCAGGGATGTACTAAGGGCATTTTCACCTGTTCTTCCTTCGCCATTAAAAAAGCTTAGTTCAGAATTTTCAATCGACCACGATTGACTTGAACTCAGATCTACAGAAGGAAAAAACCCTGCATTGCCAAAGGTATTTTCGTTTTCGGCTATTTCCTGATTGTTTCGTATGATTTGCAGATTATAGTTTTCGAGCAAGCTTTTTTGTACAAGATCTTCCAGTGATAGTGCATCTTGTGCTACACCCTGAAAGGTAGAAAAAAGAAGGATGATCCATGAAATGTTAATTTTTCTCTTCAGTGACATATGATTTGGTTTTGGTAGCAATGAAGGTATAAACAGCAGGAATGATAAACAAAGTGAGTACCAGAGAGATGAGCAACCCTCCAATGATGGCAATACCCATGGGTATTCTGCTCATGGATGCGCCATTGAGTGATATAGCCAGGGGCAAAGCACCCAGTGCGGTGGCCATGCTGGTCATGATAATAGGGCGTACCCTGTCGGCTGCGGCATTGATAGCTGCCTGCAACCGCGATTGTCCTTCCAGACGTTTCTGATTGGCAAATTCCACGATCAGTATTCCGTTTTTGGTTACGATACCCACCAGAACAATCATACCGATCTGCGAGAAGATAT
>CAZPVB010000070.1:0-17479 GCA_964589855.1 uncultured Bacteroidales bacterium | reverse complement strand
AAAACTCCGGTTTTGTATTTTTTACTAAGCTACGAATTATAATCATCCTCGTGCGTGTTAATAGTATTATCATGGCTCGGTTCATGCTTCCATGTATCCAACTTCACCTTAAAACCACATCATCGGGTTTGCTATGCTTCCAGCGCCGATGCGACCACAACCATGTTTCCGGTTGTTTTCGTATGTCTTCCTCCAGGTATTTGGCATATTGCTTCGTTATCCAACCCTCCTTTGCCACAGCGTTTGGTTTTGTGGTTATCAGTTTCAGTTCCGATCGGTAATACCCTCTTTTTTCCTTGTAAATGCTGGCCCAGATGACGGGCAGATCAAACTTCGTGGAAAACTTTTCAGTACCTGTAAAAAAAGGGGTATCCTGGTTTAAAAATCGCACCCAGAAAGCATTCTTTTTAGAGGGGGTCTGGTCTGTGATCAACACCAGGGCAAAGGTTTTATTTCGGTTGCTGAAGATAACCCGTGGCAAAGATTTCATAGGAGCGAGTTGAACCCCGGTACGTTGCCTCATCTTATTCAAATAGCGATCGAATATCTTGTTTTGCAATGGGTGGTAAACCCCAATGGCCAGGTGTTGATGGGTAATACCAAAACTAAGTCCACCCCATTCCCAGTTGCCGTTATGTCCGAGGGCAATCACAACACTTTGCCCCTTTTGGTAATACTTATCAAGGAGGGTGCAGGATTCCTCAGTAAAAACAAAACGTTCTCTGAGCGTTCTTTCCGAAAGGGTTTTCAGTTTCATGGTTTCTACCATTACATCGGTAAAATGCTTATAAAACTTTTTTTCGATGTACCTGATCTCCCGAATTGACTTCTCCGGAAAAGAGTTTTGCAGGTTTTTCCTTACCACTTTTTTTCTGTACCCAATCACTTTATACAACAAAAAGGTCAGCAAATCAGAAAATCGGTACAGAACAGAAAAAGGGAGCAATGAGAGAAGATAGAGTATAACTACTACCGGAGCAGTAAAATAATAAAGGAGATTTTTTCGGGGCATGTTACAAAAACAAAATAACCAGTTACAAAGAAAGCGCAAAAATAAGGGATTTCTCTATTGATTTGCCAAAAGCATTCGATATATTTGGATGGTTTTTATTCCCATTTCCTGGTATGTAAATCGTGGAAGATGTTTTTTTGCCTGATTTGTAAGATATTGTCTCATATTTTGATCGTCTAACAACACCGAAACATTCTCACTTAACGCCTGTGCATCTTTCACCGGTGCCAACAGTCCGGTTTTCTGATGAATAACAATTTCGGGTATTCCACCTGCACTGGTGGCAACCACAGGCACGCCGGCAGCGAAAGCATCCAGCAGCGAAGTGCCCATTCCTTCGGTTTGGGAAGTCAGCAGAAAACAATCCAATTGGGGTAATATTCCGGGTATATTTTGCATAAAACCAGCAATAATAACCTTGCCGGTAAGTTTTTTTTTGTTGATAAGGGTCTCAATGTCTTTTCTTGTGCTTCCTTCGCCTATCGCAATAAAAACGGCATCATCCCGCTTTCGAAGAACAAGTTCGGCAGTTTTCACAAAAGTTTTATGGTCTTTATGGGGCGCAAGTGCTGCCACCATGCCTACCAGTTTCTTTTGAACAGGAATAGAATATAATTCTCTGAGATCAGTGGAACTGGCAACCCCCTGTTCAAACCGTTCGAGATCAATACCACTGTGTATCACATGAATAATGTTTTTATTGCGTACTGCTGGTTCCAATACCTTTTTTACTTCTTCAGAAATGCAAATGATAGCGGCAATGGTAGGCCAATTATATTTTTTGCGTGAGAAAACAGTGTTTTTGACGGGAAAATCAACGCGCCGGTGCAGCACAACCGGCGCTTTACATCCCATGACAGAAGACCAGACCGCCGCCATATGGGCATGCGAATCGTTGGCGTGCAACAGCGAATATCCATATCTTTTCCAAATACGGTAAACGAATGATCCTACGACAATATTAAAGATACCCCGCAAAACAAAAGAGTGAACCTGATACCCTTTTTCAATACAAAGACGGTGAAAGGATGATTTGATAGGACAAACAATCCCAAAGGCAACATTTTTTTCTGTGAGTATTTCAAGTAAATAGGCAAGTTGTTGTTCACCCCCGCGCCATGTTAAAGGAGAAGTGATAAAAAGAATTTTATGATCGGAAAGAGGATCGGATCCGGCATTCATGATTGGATATCTGTTGCTTTACATATTATGTTGGTTCGAATTTCTTCTTTTACTTTTTAAGCAAAATATAGTTGTTGAGTTCACCCAGCATGGGCATGTGTAAAACTTTGTGTTTGAGAAAAGAAAACATCCTGTTTTTGAATCGTTCATGTTTGGCTGGTTTTCGGTTTCGGGTGTTGAGTTTTCCGGAATACTGAAGTTGATCTTTCCAGTCAAAGCGGGCGATCCAGTCTTTCATAACAGATGGATGTGTACCTTTAAATTTCTCCAGTCTGTTGAGAGGACCATAGTCAAAAGGAATGGTTTCTTCTTTAAACATTTGATTAGCAGTATCTTTTCCTTTATGATTTGTGGCCAACACTTTGTTTTTCCGATACATGAAGTGTGGCGGACGCACCCATCCGTAATGATATATCTCAGCATCAATTTTAACAACCTTCAGTTTATAGGTGTTTTGTGTTTGCCGGTAATTCAGACCATCAAAATTGGGTATTCTTCGAAAAGACTGTGCCGACTTCCAGGAATGTATATCGGGATCATTGCGTATGATCCTGATCTCAAAAGGGTACCATCCGTGGCTTTTGTGGTAGTGCTCATAATCACCCCAAAAATGCTTGTAAGCAAACAGGAAACCTTCCACCTCCTTATCATTTACATAAGTCTGACATGCTTCACTGATGGTTTTCAAATATTTTTCATGAATTACCTCATCGGCCTGAAGATATAGCAGCCAATCGCCGGAACAATGCTCTTTGGCAATATCGGTTTGGTGGGCATGTTCCATACCACGGGGGTATTTGATGATATCCCAGTCGGTGTCAACAATTTTCACTTTATCACTCGTGATGGATGCAACAATCTCCCGGGTGCGGTCATCTTCATCTCCCCTGCCAATGGCCACCACAAATTCATCAACAATGGGTAATACCGATTCAATTGCTTCTTTGATCGGATAATACAATTTGTCGGCATTTTTTGCCATGGAAAAACCACTGATCTTCATATTGTTATTTTTTGGGGCAAAGGTAGAAAATCTTTAAAAGTAACAGGATATGTTCCGGGATTTAATCCCAATGAATAGATCACACAGAAAGAACTTTTTCGTACAACTCCATCATTTGATGAGTAAGTTTTTGCGGATCAAACGTTTTTTTAACATAGTTTACAGACTGGTTGAGTGCTGATATTCTGAAATCATTATCTGTGATAACTTTATCCATCAGGTGCATCCATTCTTCCGGATTCTTCGGATCGGCAAGCAGATGGTCATTACCAACTGCCTCTGGCATGGAAGAAACCCGGGAAGTAATAACGGGAGTTTCAGATAACAGAGCTTCCACCACAGGCAACCCAAACCCCTCATAAAGAGAAGGATAAACAACAAGTTGTGCTTTTTGAAGAAGTGCCTGTATGTGCCGGTTATCATAAACAGAATCGATCCAGTGCAATTTTTTCGAAATCCCGAGTTTGAATGCCAGTTCTATACATTCTTTTTTATACTGGCCACCTTTACCTAATATTACCATTGGGATTTGAGAGGAATTATTCATCAATGCATAAGCGTTGAGAAGCATTTTCAAATTTTTCCTCTGTGAAATACTACCCACATACAGGATAAAATCTTCCGGCAATCTGAGTTCTGCTATAACTTCATTTACCTGTCCGGTAATTTGCCCCGAATAAAAAATAGGATTGACCGGCTGATAAACAACAGCAATTTTTTGAGGGTCGATATGGTAAAAACGGATGATATCTTTTTTGGTACTTTCGCTGATGGCGATAATAAGATCGGCATTGCGACAGGCGTATTTGAATTTAAGATCATAGATACGCCGGTCAATGGAAGTATAGGTTTCAGGAACTATTTTAAAAATCAGATCATGAATGGTTACTACAGATTTTATGGTTGTGTTTTTTAACCCTGTGGGTATTTCATTGCTCAACCCATGATACAGATCAATCTTATCTTTTCTCAAATCATTTTTGATTGAAACCGAACGCCAGTATGATTTAAAAAAAGATAGCGAATTCCGGATTTTAAAATTAGTATTGACAAAAAAGTCTTCCGTTTCCCGGTTTCTCCGTAAGTATGGTGCATATAAATAATAGTTCTGTTTTGGGTAAAACAGGATAAGATTTCTGAGCAGGGTACGCCCGTAATTACCCAACCCGGTGTAATTTTGAAAAACCCTCTTGGCGTCGAATCCTATATTCATGAAAAAAAAATTTGATTAAAAATATGGTTAAAAGGGTTTGGCAGAAAATCCTATTTGGAAAGAATGAAACGGAAAATCATTCAAACCTTTTTGATATTTGAAAAGGTAATTAATTTTTTTATCCATGGCACTTTCCAGCAATATCCTGTAAACCATGGGTTGATCACCATTGTTTTTATATCCGATATATCCACCCCATATATTGGTAAGATAAAACAGATCGAGTATTTTTGCCCTGGCACCTAAGCCGTACATAAATGCATCGTTTTGCAGGAGAACATCTGAATTGGTTTGCCACACATAGAATCCAAGCAAACCAAAGGTTCTTATTTCATTAAACACATTTCTTTTGAGTGAATATGTTTTTCCAAAGGATAAATCAAAAAAGTATCCGGGAGTATCGGTAAACCTTGCAGACATCAGATTGCTTCCAGAGGCAGTTCTCATGTTTATGGTAAGCAGCATATCAGGCCAACGAGGGTTGTTTTCAACCAGTTGAACATGAGTACCTATATACAAATCACCGACACTATGTCCTTTTCCATCAAAATTTCTAGCTCTTCTTTTATCACGGGTTTGGCTATCCATGCTAAAAAACTCAACGGGTACCATAGAAAAGTTAATTCCCGCTTTATCAGAGAATAATGGAAAATAGATTTGTGCAAAAACGTTGTTGGTAATGTCTCCGGTATATCCCCTGTGATTCTCGAAAGACATTTCAAAGGACAATTGTTTCTTTATTAATCCCTGCATGGTTTCAGGCACTGGCAATGCATTGGGTCCAAAATATTCAGGAGAATAGATCAGATATTTGGTCCAGTGCGTTACTCCATCCCAATCATGCTTTTCAATCCACCAGTCATAATTTTCAGTCTGGCTCTTTGCCGGCACTGCCAGTATCAGCAACAAAAAAAGAAGAATACCGCTGTAATTTTTCATGCTTTTCTGTGTTTTCCTGTTGGTTAGGTTTCATTGCCCTGCGAATAATCCTGCCAGGGATTGTAAGTAGGCAAATCATAAGGATAACGTTTTTTGTGTATAGCCAGCACCCTTTCGTATAAGGTTTTTCTGAAATCTTCTATGTTTTGCTTTTCTTTGGCCGAAATAAAAAGGCAAGGCGAATTATCGCGGGCCATCCAGGTTTGTTTCAGATCTTCCAGGGTAAAATTGGCGGGCGTAACGGGTGTAAGATCATCTTCCTCTTTTTCAATGTAGGAATACTGATCAATCTTATTAAAAACCATCACCGTTTCCCTTTCCTCTCCTTCCAGAATTTCATGCAGCGTGTCGTTAACCACCCTGATTTGCTCTTCGAAATTGGGATGCGAGATGTCGACCACATGCAGAAGAATGTCTGCTTCCCTAACTTCATCGAGTGTAGATTTAAAAGATTCGATAAGGTGGTGCGGTAATTTTCTGATAAAACCAACGGTATCGGAAAGCAAAAAGGGCAATGTTTCAATTACCACCTTTCTCACAGTAGTATCAAGCGTGGCAAAGAGTTTATCTTCAGCAAATACGGTAGATTTGCTCAACATGTTCATAATGGTTGATTTTCCTACATTTGTATACCCCACCAGTGCCACTCTCACCAGATTTCCCCTGTTTGACCGTTGTGTTGCCTTTTGTTTGTCAATCTGTTGCAGTTTCTTTTTGAGCAGTGCTATTCTGTCTCTTACGATGCGCCGGTCGGTTTCAATTTCTCGTTCACCGGGACCTTTCATGCCAATCCCCCCTTTTTGTCGTTCCAGGTGCGTCCACATGCCAGCAAGGCGTGGCAGCAGGTATTGATACTGAGCGAGTTCAACCTGAGTACGGGCATGTGCAGTGCGCGCCCTGAGGGCAAAAATATCGAGGATCAGGTTGCTTCTGTCCAAAACACGACATTTCACTGAACGTTCCACGTTTCTTTGTTGTGATGGGGATAGTTCGTCGTCAAAGATCAAAATATCAATTTCATTTTCTTTGATGTAGGAAGCAATCTCTTCCATTTTTCCTCTCCCTACAAAGGTTGTTTTGTCGGGTTTGTCAAGCTTCTGGGTAAATCTTTTTACTACCACTCCTCCGGCGGTGTCAACCAAAAAAGCAAGTTCATCAAGATATTCTTTTACGATCTCGTCTGATTGTTTTCCTGTGATAACACCCACCAGTACAACAGTTTCTTTCTGTTTTTTTGTTTCTATAATTCCTCCCATTCAAAGTTATTTGTTTCCATTAGTTAAAAAGTAAAATGATACAGCGCTGATCATCAACCAGTTATTAAACACAGCATTGACACCATTAAAATGGTTCCAGGCATTCCAGACCGAGAGTATAAAAAGAATCAGGGCAGCAATAGCGGTGAGTGATGGTTTACTGGTTAGTCCACCGGCCAGTAAAAGCACAGATGATATAAGAAATCCGGCGGACAGAAAAAACGCAATTGTATCGAAATCGAATTGCATAAAAACCGGATAGTAATAAAAAAACACAAACAAAACTAACGCTAAGCGCAAAAACCATTTTGAGATGTTACTAAATACTTTCCAGGGTTTCATAATTTTACATGTTTATGGTTATTGAGAACATAAAAATTTCTAAATCAAACAAGTAAGCAAATCAAACCAAAATTCCTGTTGCTATATATGGTGATAATCTTACAGACAACCACCAGAATCCTTCTTTCACTACCAACAAATTTATCGATCAAAAATATTGTAGGCGGTCCTTATCTGATCCGATCCCCAAATTGCCTGCAAATGAACCTGGCAAAAATGAAGATCAAAGGATAAAACCCGAAAACCTGTTTATGGCAAAATATGAAAAATGGTATGAATGCAATGTTTGTTATATCTATCTGTAAAAAGGTTTAAATCCAATGATTTCGCGCACCTCCTTAACGGTTTTAGAAGCACTTTCGTGTGCTTTTTCCGCACCCATTTTTGCCACTTTGTTGATGTAGGTCTCATTGGCAGAAAGATCAAGGATTTTTTCCCTCAAAGGGGTTGTAAAGGCAATCACATCCTCTGCGATTTGTTTTTTCAGGTCTCCATATCTGATCTCACACTGGTTATATTTTTCTTCAAAAAAGTTGCGAGTATCCTCAGATGAAACTACTTTCATAATCTGAAACAGATTTTCAATCGGTTGAGGTTTGATCTGATTTTTTTCAGTTGGTCCTGAATCTGTTACGGCACGCATTATTTTTTTTCGTATCACTTTCGGATCATCAGCCAGGTATATGGCATTGCCTTCTCCTTCGGATTTTCCCATTTTTGTGCTTCCATCCAGACCTGGTATTTTAATGAGATCGCTGCCAAAATTGTAGGCATAGGGTTCGGGAAAATAGTTTGTTTTATAAAGGCGGTTAAACCGGTTTCCGAAGTTTCTGGCCATCTCAAGGTGTTGTTCCTGATCTTTTCCTACGGGTACTTTGGTGGCTTTGTGTATGAGAATATCGGCAGCCATCAGCACTGGATAGGTAAGCAAACCGGCATTGATATTATCGGGTTGCTTTCGTGCTTTATCTTTAAAAGTGGTACATCTTTCCAGTTCACCCATATAGGCATTCATTGAAAGTAGCAGGTACAATTCTGCTATTTCCGGTATGTCGCTCTGAATATACAGCGTTGCAATTTCGGGATCGATGCCTGCCGCGAGGTATTCAACCAGCACCTGTTTTACGTTTTGATGCAGATCTTCGGGGGTGGGATGCGTAGTTAAGGAATGATAATCGGCAATAAAAAAGAAGCAGCGGTGTTCGTGCTGCATTTTAATAAAATTCTGAATGGCACCGAAATAATTACCCAGATGTAGATTGCCTGTTGATCGGATTCCACTTAAAACTGTTTCCATTGATTTGATAATGTGTTTTTAGAGATTGAAAAAATGAGGTTAAAAATGGTTATACTTTGTCTATGTATGTTCTTATGTCTTTGATGTTGAGTTGTAGACTTCTGGTTCCGTTCCATTCGTTTTCTTCGATTTGATAAACGATATCAAAAAACTTTCCCCAATGCACGGCATCGTAATGTTGCGCTTGTTGAAAAGCAATGCCGTTAAAGCTAACCCCGGGTTCATCGGGGTGATAAACGGTCACCTTCAGGTGATTTTTTCCTACCACACGTGCGGAATTTCTATCAATAACCCCTCTTGTTAAAAAAACAGGGCTCATATTACCGGGTCCATGGGGGGCAAATTGTTTCATGATCCGAAAAAATTTAGGATTGATCTGAGAAAGTTTCAATTCGGCATCAATTTCAATTTCAGGAATGAGCATTTTATCGGTGATCGTATTTGCCACCACCTGTTCGAAAGCGTTTTGAAATCCATCAAGGTTTTCTGGTTGCAGGTTAAGTCCTGCAGCGTATTTATGTCCACCAAAATGATCAAGATATTCACTGCAGGCATCAATGGCATTATATACATCAAAATCCTTCACACTTCTGGCTGATCCGGTAATAACCCCATTAGATTGTGTGAGGATGACCGTAGGCCTGTAATAAGATTCGGTAAGGCGCGAGGCCACGATACCGATGACCCCTTTGTGCCAATCGGGATTGAAAAGTACAGTGGATTTTCTGTTTTTCAGTTCAGGATCGTTATCAATCATTTCCAGGGCCTGACGGGTAATATCCATATCAAGTGTACGACGCTCCGTATTGTTGTTGTTTATATTTTCACTAAGCAGGTGTGTCTCACCCATTTTTTCGCAAAGCAACAATTCTACCGCTGCATTGCCACTTTCTATTCTACCTGCTGCATTGATTCTCGGACCAATGAGGAAAACAGCATCATTGATGGTGATCTCGCGCGTAAAAACAGTGCGGTCGCAGGGATTTTTCTTTCGTATGATGTTGCTGTAGAAAAGAATGGATTCAAATCCTGGACGTGGGTTGAAGTTAAGTCTTTGCAAACCATAATATGCTAATACCCGGTTTTCGCCTGTTATGGGTACAATATCCGCTGCAATGCTCACGGCCACAAGATCAAGAAATTTTTCGAGTTCCTTAAAGGGCAGTCTGTTTTTCTGATAATACGCTTGTGCGAGTTTAAAACCCAGCCCACACCCTGAAAGTTCTTTGTACGGATAGTTACAATCTGGTCGTTTGGGATCAACCACTGCATAAGCTTCAGGGAGATTCTCACCCGGCCGATGATGGTCACAAATAATAAAGTCGATGCCTTTCTCGGTAGCATATTGCATCTGGTTCATGGCTTTGATCCCACAATCAAGTGCAATAATGAGTTTTACTTCCGAGTTTTGTGCAAAGTCAATCCCTTCCAAAGAAATACCATAACCCTCCTTGTATCGGTCTGGAATATAAAAATCAATATTCTGATGAAAATCTTTCAGAAAAGAATAGGTAAGCGCCACAGCGGTTGTGCCATCCACATCATAATCTCCGTATACCATGATCCTTTCATTATTGGCAATGGCTTTGTCGATACGATCAATGGCTTTGTCCATGTCTTTGATTAGAAAAGGATCGTGAAGATTATCAAGGGAAGGTCTGAAAAAGTCTTTGGCATCCAGGAAACAATTCACCCCCCTTTGCATGAGCAAACGGGCCAAAACAGAATCAATAGATAAGGATTCTGACAATTTTTTTTCTACATCAGCATTTTCGGGATCTTTAACTACCCATCTTTTTTCCATTATTTTTTTGTTTTGGTAAAGATAATAAATCCCGTTCAATCCCTGCTACACAAACACAGGAAATGAAACACAAGGGCAGAACTAAACATAGCATACCAAACAAAGAGGAGACAGGTGTTTTAGGATCAGAGCAGTGAAAGGGGTTGATAATCAAAAAATATTATTCAGTAAGCACAACTATTTGGTTATCCTTTACTTCTACGATCCCGGGATTGACTTCAAGAAAAAATTTATTTCGTTTTTCATCGATCACTTTCACTTTTCCTTTATCAATGCGCGCAATAATAGGTGCATGATTGTGAAGGACCTCGAAAGAACCCATGCTACCTGGCAGTTGAATCAAAACGATCTCTCCCTCGTATATAAATTTTTGTGGTGAAATAATTTTCAGATACATAATGCAGGATCAACTGTTTATAATTTGATTAAGTCGGTCAGATGGAGCTCGCCAAAAACCAGTTTTGTTCTTTTTGCGGTGTTGCGAAATCTAATCATCTGCTTGTTTGTCAATAATGTTGTCATTGCCCGGTTCTATTTTTTAACAGAATCTTCCAGAAGTGCTTTTCCTTTTTCAATGGCCTGTTCGATAGACCCTACCAGGTTGAAAGCGCCTTCAGGGTATTCATCAACTTCACCATTCATAATCATATTAAACCCTTTGAGGGTATCTTCGATGGGCACAAAAATACCGGTTAGTCCGGTATATTGTTCGGCTACATGAAAGGGTTGGGAGAGAAATCTTTGCACTCTTCTTGCCCGGCTCACCACCAGACGATCTTCTTCAGAGAGTTCATCCATACCCAGAATGGCAATGATATCCTGTAGTTCTTTATAGCGTTGTAAAAGCATTTTAACCTGTTTTGCGGTGTTGTAATGGTCTTTTCCAACAATTTCGGGTGTGAGGATGCGGGATGTTGAATCCAGCGGATCGACAGCGGGATAAATACCCAGTTCAAAAATTTTCCGGCTAAGCACGGTAGTAGCATCCAGGTGGGAGAAGGTTGTGGCAGGTGCTGGATCGGTAAGGTCATCCGCCGGGACATAAACCGCTTGTACCGAGGTAATAGAACCCCGTTTTGTAGAGGTGATCCGCTCCTGCATCAAACCCATTTCGGTAGCCAGGGTAGGTTGATATCCAACGGCAGAAGGCATCCTGCCAAGCAAGGCGGAAACTTCGGAGCCTGCCTGGGTAAACCTGAAAATATTATCAATAAAGAATAAAATATCAGATCCGGAACTTTCATCATCGCCATCGCGGAAGTATTCGGCAACAGACAATCCAGACAATGCCACTCTGGCTCTTGCCCCCGGCGGTTCGTTCATTTGACCAAAAACCAGTGTTGCCTGGGATTTGGCAAGTTGCTCCCTGTCAACTTTTGAAAGATCCCAGTTTCCCTCTTCCATCGATTTGATAAAATCATCGCCATAGCGTATTACGCCCGATTCAATCATTTCGCGCAACAGATCATTTCCTTCCCTTGTTCTTTCACCCACACCCGCAAATACACTCATTCCCTGATAACCTTTGGCAATGTTGTTGATCAGCTCCATGATCAGTACTGTTTTTCCCACACCGGCACCTCCAAATAAACCGATCTTACCCCCTTTGGGATAGGGAGCAAGCATATCAATAACTTTAATACCTGTAAATAAGATCTCTGTACTGGCTTTCAGGTTCTCAAACTTGGGAGCCTCATTGTGTATGCTGTATCGTTTTTCTGTTTTTACCTCTCCCAGACCGTCAATAGGATCGCCGATAACATTGAACAGCCGCCCTCTTATCTCCTGCCCGGCGGGCATGCTAATGGACTCATCAAGGCAAACAGCATCCTGCCCCCTGAAAAGACCATCTGTTGAGTCCATGGCAACAGTTCTGACCGTATCCTCCCCCATATGTTGCTGACATTCAAGGATAATTCTTACGCCATGCTCATTGATCACCTCAAGAGCATCATAAATTTTTGGCAACTTTTCAGTGTTTTCAAAGGTTACGTCTACTACAGGTCCGATAACCTGTGATATTTTTCCTTTAATGTGTTCCATCTGCCTTGTATTTTTTTAATGATTATGCTTACTCGATTTTAGAAAACAATATTAGTCATTTTTACGCCAAATAAACAACGTAATTCACGTAAATTTTAAACGTTTCCAAAAATAATTAAAAAACCTTCTTATCAACAGTTTTTAATCATCTATTTTGAATTTAAATCGAATTAAAGTCTGCCTTTCATCCCCGGTTTCTGTGTTGTGTGTGTTTTAAAAACAGTGATAAGAGCCATCTGAAAAGGTTATTTTTCACAAATTACAAAAATACATGCCCAACCAATATGCTTATCTGCATATGTTTCAGACAACCAAAAAATGACACACTATGCTGAAAACTTATTTTAAGATTTTACGCAGTCGTTTATAACCGTAAACTCCCTTATATTCCTGATTACGCAAGCCATCAAACCTAACAATGCAGACCAGGTAGTTAACTACTATAAATTACTGAACCTGAAAAGTGCTTTTCAAAACACATTGTTGCGCATTGCTCTTCTTGAAATAAAAATATCTCAGAAAGTAAACATATTCACTGTAAATTCTTTAATAATCACTAAATTTAGCATGCTTTTTACCTGTAAATTCATACATAAAAAAACAACGTATTACCTTGAACAATTTTGATAAAATTGCAAACCAAAAATTTTCCAGAATCATTGCCTGTCCCTTTTTTCAGTATGTTTCGTCTTCATTTGAAAATGT
This sequence comes from uncultured Bacteroidales bacterium, assembly GCA_964589855.1. GTDB lineage: Bacteria > Bacteroidota > Bacteroidia > Bacteroidales > UBA7960 > SKVR01. Next base: position 4,683 of record CAZPVB010000070.1, on the reverse strand, counting down.
TTCCGTGAACCCTGGCGAAGGATTCAAAGACACATTGTTTTTAGATGTTTTGCCTGCAGCTGACCAACCCGTTATTTTAAACCATAACGAAAAGAAATATTTATACCGGCAACTCCAAATCAATCATATTGTTGAAGTAGAAGCACAAGAGTTTACAAAGCTGTATAAAAGTTTTCAACCTAACCATGAATTGATGGGTGCCAGGCAATTTGACATGTCATGTGGACTGGGAACAGAGGGAATCAACCAAAGCATTGGTAAAAAGTTTGCTGAATTAACAGAAAAAAATCAACATTTGGAGATATGGTCGCAATACCTGGGTTATTATTATCCGCTTACCGGAAAAGTTGTATATGGCAATCAGGTAGGCAGAACAATGGGTTTTCCGACCATCAACCTTGATCCTTTCGACAAAAATAAGATCATTCCTCCTCAGGGGGTATATGCAGGTTGGTTGCACTACGACCGAAAATGGTATGGTTGTATGATTAACATAGGCATGCGTCCCACACTCAATAAGGAAAGCTTTACCATAGAAGCACATGTCTTTAACTTTGAGGATGAGGTGTATGGCAAAACAGTTACTTTGTGCTTTGCTCAAAGAATAAGGGATGAACAACGTTTTTCGTCGCTTGAGGTGCTTAAAAAACAACTGATCATTGATAAAAATAAAACTGTGGAAATTCTGCGTGATCTTAAAACACCGGAAAAAGAATCAAAAATACCTTTTGTCACAAATTGATTGACGTGAAAAGAGGTATGCATTCAGAAGGGTAAACTCCATTTTGATTTTTTCTATGGTGCCTTTGATCGACCCGAAAACATTTTAGAATCATACGTTAAAAAAGTCTTTAACCATTTATTTATGGGAAAAACACTTAAAAATACCATCATTATAATCCTGATCGTAGTGGGAGCGTTATTCGCCTGGTACTTTTTCCGGATTATCATTTACCTGATCGTTTCGGCAGTATTATCTGTTTTGGGCCAGCCCATAGTTCAATTTCTCCAACGGATAAAAATCCGCAATTTCAAAATGCCTGAAAGTATATCTGCGCTGATAACATTGTTTTTTATGATGTTGCTCGTGATTTTGTTTATCTCTTTTGTTTTTCCTCTCATAGCGTCGCAAGCCGCTTTTATCAATCAGCTGGATGTAGCCACTATAACAAAGGGTTTGGAAGAACCTTTTTTGCAATTGGAAAACTTTCTGCGTTCCTGGGCATTGCTGGCTCCCGGTGAAACCATCGGTAGCAAACTTGTCTCTGAGTTGATTGATATTGCAACATTCGATAGGTTTTCCAATTTTTTTAATTCCATTCTGAACTTAACTGCCGAGATATTTTTTGGTTTTCTGGCCATCAGTTTCATCACATTTTTTTTCCTGAAGGAAAAAAATCTATTCTCGGGTATGATCATTTTTTTCACGCCACACAAGCACCGGCAGGAGGCAAGAGAGATTTTATTTAAAAGCAAATATTTGCTTAGAAGATATTTCTTAGGATTGATATCCGATCTCACCCTTGTATTTCTTCTGATCAGTTTTTGCATGTGGATCATAGGCTTACCCAACGCCTTGGTTATTGGTTTTTTTGCCGGTATGCTCAACATCATTCCATATGTTGGACCCATTATTGCAACTTTTCTTGGGGTTTTGCTGGGCATTTCAGTAAATCTGCATTTAGATTTTTATACGCAGATGTTGCCCATGATCATTGCTATTTTTGCTTCTTTTATCATTGTCAACACCATTGATGTAAGTGTTTTTCAACCCATGATATACTCCAAGAGCGTAAAGGCACATCCCTTGGAAATATTCATTGTTTTTATGGTTGCGGGAATGATCGGCGGGGTTTTCGGGATGATCGTAGCCATACCTTCTTACAGCGTTTTGCGTATTTTTATCATTGAATTTTTTTCCAAATCTAAACTGATCCATCATTTAAGAAAAGAATTTGAAGAACAAAATCCGCAATTACCAGAGGATTGATTCAGCGTTTGAAACATCGAAACCAAATTTATGCACCCTTGTCAAAGATTCAAAACACTGATTTTAATTTACTGTGTTTATATTTCAGGAAATAGTGCCCGAAAAAAAATCAAAATATAACCAGAATTGTATACGTCAATAAAATTGTTGTGAACCGGTTCATTCAGCAAGCGAAAATTTCATGAAACCCCAACAATGAGCAATAAACATAAAAATATTTCAGCAAACGCATATCACTTCTTCCGCATGTTAAAGGTATTGAAAACCCAAAGGGTTATAAACTACCTGAAGATACATACCGGATACTTTTTGTCTAAATGGTTGAAAAAACCTGTTGTTTGGGGAGATCCGTTTTCATTGAGCCTTGAAACTGCAGCTGTCTGCAATTTGAGATGTCCGGAATGTGCCATCGGATGTCATAAAACCCAGAGGATGAAAAAATATATGGATTTATCTCTTTTTGAAGCCTTGGTTAAGCATTATAAAAAAACCGCATTTTACTGCAATCTGTATTTTCAGGGCGAACCTTTTTTGAATCCGGATATTTACACCATGATCAAAACATGCAAAAAAAATCAGTATTATACTGTAATATCTACCAATGGCCATTTCCTTCATGAGAAAAATTGCACGAAAATCATTGATGCAGGGCTCGATAAACTGATAGTATCCCTTGATGGTACAGATCAGCAAACCTACCAAACTTACCGAAAAGGTGGGAATTTTCACCAGGTTACAGAGGGTATTCAACTATTAACAAAAAAAAAGGAGCAACTGGGCAGCAATCATCCGTTTGTGGTCATACAATTTTTGGTAAGCAAAGCCAATGAGCATCAGATTCAGGAAATAAAAAAATTATCTGAAAAACTTGGTGCCAATAAGCTTGAGTTTAAAAGCATGCAAATTTACAGTGAACAGGGGATGGAGAATTTTTCTACCCACTTAAAAAAATACAACCGTTATGCAGGAAACCTAAGTGAAACCGGAATAAAAACCAAAAGAAAGAGTTGTTTCAGATTATGGAGTCATGCTGTATTTACAAGCGAAGGCAGACAGGTAGCATGTTGTTTTGACAAAACACCTGATCATGCATCGGGGTATTTTCAACCCGGCAAAACAGATTTATGGCGCTCGAAAACTATGGATGATCTTCGCTACAGATTGTTAAACAACAAAGATCTACCCAAAATATGCCAGAACTGCACGACATAAAAAAAACCGAATAAAATCGGTTTTTTAAGAAATCAGATTATTTTCGACCAGAAACCAAGCTCATATGGTCATGATATCACTCTCTTTTTGATCGAGAATTTTGTCTACTTTTTTGATATATTCATTTGTAAGTTCTTGAATATCTGATTCCAATCTTTTCACCTCATCTTCCGGAGTCCCTTCTTTTTCAAGTTTTTTACCAGCATCCAACGCTTCTCTTCTGGCATTTCGAATACTAACCTTGCAAATTTCCGCTTCGGCTTTGGATTTTTTCACCAGATCTTTTCTTCTCTCCTCGGTAAGTGGCGGTACAATGATGCGGATAATTGTTCCGTCATTCTGAGGATTAAAGCCGAGATTGGCAGCCATTATGGCTTTTTCTATAGGGCCCAACATGTTTTTTTCCCAGGGTTGTACAACAATGGACTTGGGATCAGGTGTGTTAATGTTAGATACCTGGGAAAGAGGTGTTAGGGTGCCATAGTAATCTACTTTCACGCTATCCAGCATCTGTGGGTTGGCTTTACCGGCTCTTATCTTAACGAATTCACGTTCAAGGTGCTGAATGCTATTATCCATCTTTTCCTGGGCTTCATCATATAAAAAAGCAGTTTCTTCACTCATAACAGTTTTGTTTTAGGGTTGAATGATTGGGTTATATAGCATTGCAAAAATAATCTTTTTCAGACAAAAACCGATCAGACAATTATTTTTTTACAAGCGTTCCATTAGATTTTCCCTCGATCAGTATTTCTTTCAAATTTCCCTTCTTATTTACATCGAAAACAATAAGAGGTATATTGTTTTCCCGGCAGAGAGTAAAAGCAGTTAGATCCATGATTTTCAGGTTTTTGGAATAAGCTTCCTCAAAGGTTATCTGGTCAAACTTAACAGCATTGGGGTCTTTTTCAGGGTCAGCGGTATAAATGCCATCTACCCGGGTTCCTTTCAAAAGCACATCAGCCTTGATCTCGATAGCTCTTAGGGCGGCTGCTGAATCAGTAGTAAAATAAGGATTACCGGTACCTCCGGCAATAATGGTAACAAAACCTTTTTCAATATAATCAATGGCCCGTTGCCGGCTCATTTTTTCGCATAGCGGGTCAATGGCCAAACCCGATAAAACAACTGAAGGAATCCCCGCATTTTGCAATGCAGATTGCAGCGCCAGTGAATTGATAACGGTGGCAAGCATGCCCATATAGTCGCCCTGTACACGGTCAAAACCCTGATCACTTCCAGAAAGACCTCTGAAAATATTTCCACCGCCCAAAACAATTGCAATTTCTGTCTTATGCTGATAAACGGAAGCAATTTCATTAACATATGCCTCAAGCATTTCAGCACCAATGCCATATCCATCCTTAGCGGCTAAGGACTCACCACTTAATTTGAGAAGAATTCTTTTGTAGTTTTTCATCTGTTTATAATTTGATTAAATAGGTCAGATGGAGCTCGCCAAAACTCCGGTTTTGTATTTT
>CAZPVB010000069.1:0-17655 GCA_964589855.1 uncultured Bacteroidales bacterium | reverse complement strand
TAATTGCTAACATGCTTTTTGGTGCCATATCCGGTTCTGCTGCTGCTTCTGCTTCCGCTATCGGTAGTTTTATGACGCCTAAAATGAAAGAGGAGGGGTATGATCCTGGGTACAGTGCAGCAGTAAACATTACCTCTGCCACTACTGGATTGGTTATTCCACCCAGTAATATTCTTATTGTCTACAGTTTGGCCAGTGGAGGCGCTTCTATTGCTGCATTGTTTTTAGCAGGTTACGTTCCTGGTATATTAACCGGATTGGTTTTAATGGCAGTCGCTGCAGCGTTTGCCTACCGAAAAAATTATCCGGTGGGGCAGAAAGTATCCTTGAAAGCAGGAATATTCAGATTTTTTGATGCATTGCCCAGTTTATTTTTACTTTTCATCGTCATCGGTGGTATTATCGCTGGTTATTTTACAGCTACAGAAGCATCTGCCATTGCTGTCCTTTATACGCTTGTTTTATCGATGATATACAGGCAGGTTTCCTGGAAAGATTTGCCTGATATTTTACTGCGTACAGTAGGTGTAACCTCTATTGTTTTATTATTAGTGGGAACTTCAATGGGGCTTTCATGGGTAATGTCGTATGCAAATATCCCTCAAAGTGTAAGTGATGGGTTACTCTCCTTGAGTTCTAATCCTTTAATAATTTTACTGGTTATTAATCTCATTCTACTGTTTGTCGGTGTTTTTATGGATATGACTCCAGCCGTGCTAATTTTTACTCCCATCTTTTTGCCTGTAGTTTTAGATTTGGGTATGGATCCCATTCATTTTGGTATTGTGATGGTTGTTAATCTTAGTGTTGGTTTGTGCACTCCTCCGGTAGGATCGGTGCTTTTTATCGGATGTAGTGTGGCTAAAATCAGTATTGATAAAGTAATCCGACCCTTGCTGCCTATGTTCATCGCAATGATTGTTGTACTTCTTCTTGTTACTTACGTACCGCAATTAAGTTTGTGGTTGCCTGGGTTATTTGGTTTTTAATAAAAAACAGGTCTGTTGCCTGATAGAATAGGATATTTCCCTTTTACAAAACTTTGGGTGTAAGTGCTGACGAAAAAAATTGGGATGATAAATAAAATAATCGTTATGTTTTGCGATCCTAATATCCTCCCGGAGAATTCAAAGAAATTTAATTTTTACCGCAAAAAAAAGTAAAAAAAAAACCGTAAGCAAAATGTTTACGGTTTTTTTTTAGTGAATTTACAGCGATCAGGCTTGCGCTGCCGGACCTCCAAAATTCATGGGAAGTTTGCTGTCGATATCTTTTATTGGCCCATGTGCAGCCTCATACTTGGCAATATTCTCTTTGAGGGCTTTTAGCAATCTCTTTGCATGTTGCGCAGTCATGACTACTCTGGATTTTACCTTAGCTTTGGGAACCCCGGGCATTAATCTAACAAAGTCAAGTACAAATTCTGTATTTGAATGTGTTATTATCGCCAGATTTGAATAGGTTCCTTCAGCCACATCTTCACCCAGTTCAATATTCACCTGGTTTTTGTTGGGCTTTTTATCTTCAGACATATCATCTTTTTTAAAATGGATAATTCGATTTTTTTAAATTATAGTTGAAGAACAACAAATATAAATAATTATTCTTCTTCCTCTTCAGTTTCTACTTTTTTCTTGGAAGCCAGTAAAAGATTGTATTCGTCCATTGATCCAACGATCATGTTCTCATACTTTCTGAGTCCTGTTCCTGCCGGAATAAGGTGCCCAACAATAACATTCTCTTTCAAACCAAGCAATGTATCAACTTTGCCATTTACAGCAGCATCGGTAAGTACTTTGGTTGTTTCCTGGAATGAGGCTGCAGAAATGAAACTCTTGGTTTGCAGAGAGGCTCTTGTTATCCCTTGCAATTGCTGTCTGGCAGTTGCTCCTCTGGCATCACGCGCAACAATTAGTTTGTTGTCTTTTCTTTTCAGCGCTGAATTTTCATCGCGTAATTTTCGTGCAGTGATGATTTGACCAGGTTTAAGATGAGAATCACCAGGATCTTCAACCACTTTTTTACCAAAGATCTCATCATTTTCTTCCATGAAATCAATTTTGTTTACAATTTCATTTTCAAGGAATCTGGTATCACCGGGATCCTCAATGGTTACCTTTCTCATCATCTGTCGAACGATCACCTCAAAGTGCTTATCGTTGATTTTAACACCCTGCATACGATAAACTTCCTGTACCTCATTCACAATGTATTCCTGCACAGCCGTGGGACCTTTAATAGATAAAATATCTGCCGGAGTAGTAGGTCCGTCAGAGAGCGGTGTACCAGCTTTTACAAAGTCATTCTCCTGGGCAAGTATTTGTTTAGAAAGTGGAACAAGGTATTTTTTCTCATCACCTGTTTTGGAGGTAATGATCACTTCCCTGTTTCCTCTTTTGATTTTTTTACCAAAAGATACAACACCATCAATTTCTGATACAACGGCAGGATCGGAGGGGTTTCTGGCTTCAAAAAGCTCGGTAATCCTGGGCAAACCACCTGTTATATCACCTGATTTACCAATTGCCCGTGGGATTTTGGCAATAATAGCACCTGTTGTTACTGGTTTATTTTCATTTACAACAATATGTGCACCCACAGGCATGTCGTAAGTACGAAGAATTTCTCCTTCATCATTGAGAATACTTACAGATGGGTTTCTTGTTTTATCCTTACTTTCAATAATTACTTTTTCATAGTATCCGGTTTGCTCGTCAGAATCAGTTCTGTATGTAGCACCTTCTATCATGTTATTGAAAGATATCTTACCACTAACTTCGGATATGATTACCGCGTTGTAAGGATCCCATTCACAAATCAGGTCTCCGTTATTAACCTCTGCTCCATGCTCAAAATACAAGTTTGCTCCGTATGGAATATTTTGAGTAGTAAGAACCATTCTTGTATTTTTATCGATGATTCTCATTTCGGCAGAGCGCCCAATAACTACAAAATAGTCTTTTCCTTCAGCAGATTTAAATGGAACCGCCCTCAATTCATCAATTTCAAGAATTCCACTATATTTTGCATTGATCTTAGAATCTGTAGCAATGTTGCTTGCGGTACCCCCGACGTGGAATGTACGTAAGGTAAGCTGTGTACCTGGTTCACCAATGGATTGTGCAGCAATTACACCTACTGCTTCTCCATTTTGAACCATCCGGCCAGATGCAAGGTTTCGCCCGTAGCACTTGGCACAAACTCCATGTTTAGATTCACAGGTGAGAACTGAACGAATCTCCACTGCTTCTATGGGAGATTTTTCTATTATTTCACACAATTCCTCTGTCAATTCCTCACCTGCATGTACGATGATTTCACCAGTGGTAGGATCCGGTACATCTTGAAGTGCTGTACGTCCCAGGATTCTGTCAAATAAAGTTTCAACGGTTTCTTCATTGTTTTTTAGTGCGGTTGCTGTCAATCCACGTAATGTGCCGCAATCAGCCTCGGTAACGATTACATCCTGAGAAACATCAACCAGTCTTCGTGTAAGGTAACCGGCATCAGCTGTTTTGAGTGCTGTATCTGCCAAACCTTTACGTGCACCGTGTGTAGAGATGAAATATTCCATCACCGACAAACCCTCCTTGAAATTCGAAAGAATCGGGTTCTCAATAATTTCACCACCTTTAGCACCTGATTTCTGTGGTTTCGCCATCAAACCACGCATCCCTGACAACTGACGAATTTGCTCCTTGGAACCCCTTGCTCCTGAGTCGAGCATCATATAAACGGGGTTAAATCCCTGGTTGTCACTGGTTGTTCTGTCAATCAGTACCTTGGTGAGTTTTGCGTTGGTATGTGTCCAGATATCAATGATCTGGTTATAGCGTTCATTATTGGTTATGAAACCCATGCTGTAGTTGCCTCTTACTTCATCTACCTGCAGGTTGGCATCCTCAATGAGTATCTTTTTCTCCTCAGGAACTATAATGTCTCCAAGATTAAAAGATAATCCACCTCTGAAAGCCATTGTAAAACCAAGGTCTTTGATCGAGTCAAGAAAGTTTGATGTTGATGCTATTCCTGTAGCTTTCATGATACCACCAATGATATCCCGCAGTGCCTTTTTGGTAAGCAGTTGATTAACATAACCATACTCCTCAGGAACTACTTCATTAAAAAGTACTCTTCCGGTTGTGGTTTCAATGATCTTTTCTACCAGTTTGCCTTCTTCTTTTACTTTTGCTTTTACTTTGATGATGGAATGAAGATCAAGTACCTTTTCGTTGTATGCAATATTTACCTCATCTGCTCCATAAAAAACATGTCCCTCCCCTTTCATAGGATGCTCAGGAGTACTTTTTCTTGCTTTGGTCATGTAATACAAACCCAAAACCATATCCTGCGAAGGAACCGCAATAGGGGCACCGTTTGCAGGGTTCAAAATGTTATGAGAGGCAAGCATAAGTAATTGTGCTTCAAGAATTGCGGCATTTCCTAATGGCACATGAACAGCCATTTGGTCACCGTCGAAGTCGGCATTAAAAGCTGTACATACCAATGGGTGCAGCTGAATTGCTTTACCTTCTATAAGTTTTGGCTGAAATGCCTGGATACCTAATCTGTGAAGGGTAGGGGCACGGTTTAACAATACGGGGTGTCCTTTCAGTACATTTTCAAGAATATCCCAAACAACCGGGTCTTTTCTGTCAACGATTTTCTTGGCAGATTTTACTGTTTTTACGATGCCTCTTTCCAGCATTTTGCGGATGATGAAAGGCTTGAACAACTCTGAAGCCATTTCTTTGGGAATACCGCATTCATGAAGTTTTAGTTCGGGACCTACAACAATCACCGAACGTGCCGAATAGTCAACCCTTTTTCCTAAAAGGTTCTGACGGAATCGTCCTTGTTTTCCTTTTAAACTATCGCTAAGCGATTTCAAAGGACGGTTAGATTCGGTTTTAACCGCATTGGTTTTTCTTGAATTGTCAAACAATGAATCAACCGCTTCCTGAAGCATCCTTTTCTCATTTCGAAGGATCACATCCGGCGCTTTTATTTCAATAAGTCTCTTTAAACGGTTGTTTCTGATGATAACCCTTCTGTATAAATCATTGAGGTCGCTGGTAGCAAATCTACCTCCATCAAGAGGAACAAGTGGGCGTAATTCCGGGGGTATTACAGGAACAACGTCGATAATCATCCATTCGGGGTGATTTTCCATTCTTGATTGTGCCTCACGGAAAGCTTCTACAACCTGTAGTCTTTTCAGGGCATCTGCTTTTCTTTGTTGTGAAGTTTCTGTATTGGCTTTATGTCTCAGATCATAAGATAACTGATCCAGGTCTAAACGGACGAGGAGCTCTTTTAAAGCTTCTGCACCCATCATCGCAATGAATTTGTTTGGGTCATCGTCTTCCAGCAGTTGATTGTCTTTTGGAAGGGTTTCCAGAATATTGAAATACTCTTCTTCTGTAAGAAAATCAAGTTGGTTGTATTCACCCGCTACAGCACCCGCATTAACAATAATATACCGTTCGTAATATATTATCTGATCAAGTTTTTTGGTGGGCAATCCCAACAGATAGCCGATTTTATTGGGCAATGATCTGAAAAACCAGATATGTGCCACCGGGACCACAAGTTTTATGTGTCCCATTCTTTCTCTTCTAACCTTCTTTTCCGTTACTTCAACTCCACATCTGTCACATACAATTCCTTTATAACGTATTCTTTTGTATTTTCCACAATGACATTCCCAATCCTTTACCGGTCCGAAAATCCTTTCGCAGAACAAACCATCGCGTTCGGGCTTATAAGTTCTGTAATTGATGGTTTCGGGTTTGGTTACCTCTCCATGTGATCTTTCGAGAACGGATTCGGGGGAAGCAAGGCTAATTGTTATTTGCGAAAAATTGCTTTTTACATTTGATTCTTTTCTAAAAGCCATTGATATAAAATATTGAATAAATGAATCCTTAAACTAAATGTAAACTTTACTTTGAAAATCTCTTTATTTGAGAAGGTTTTGATATCAAAATAAAATTTTTGAATTATTCAAACTTGATGTCCAGTCCAAGTCCGCGGAGTTCGTGAACAAGTACATTAAATGATTCAGGAATACCCGGAGTGGGCATGTTCTCTCCCTTCACAATGGTTTCATAAGCTTTGGCACGTCCTATTACATCGTCTGATTTTACGGTTAAAATCTCTTGCAGAATATTGGCGGCCCCAAATGCTTCGAGTGCCCATACTTCCATCTCACCAAAACGCTGACCACCAAACTGCGCTTTACCTCCCAGCGGTTGCTGTGTAATTAATGAGTATGGCCCTATGGAACGTGCGTGCATTTTATCGTCAACCATGTGTCCAAGTTTCAGCATATAGATAATCCCTACCGTAGCAGGTTGGTCAAATCTTTCTCCTGTACCACCATCATACAGGTATACCTTTCCATTGTCGGGTAATCCTGCTTTTCTCATCAACTCATTGATTTGATCGATGTGTGCACCATCAAAAATAGGAGTAGCATATTTTTCTCCCAGTTTTTCACCTGCCCAACCCAGAACAGTTTCATATATCTGACCCAGGTTCATCCGTGAGGGTACACCCAATGGGTTCAGCACAATGTCTACAGGAGTACCGTCTTCAAGAAATGGCATATCCTCCTGTCTTACAATCTTTGCCACGATACCCTTGTTTCCGTGACGACCTGCCATTTTATCGCCTACTTTTAATTTGCGCTTTTTGGCCAGATATATTTTGGCCAGTTGCACTATACCAGTGGGAAGTTCGTCGCCTACCGTGGCAGTAAATTTTTTGCGATTGTAAGTACCCAGAATATCTTTATATTTGATCGAATAATTATGTAATAATTCCTTGATCAAATCATTTTTCTGCTTATCCGTTGTCCAATTATTGGGGTTTATGATTGCATAGTCAATGGTTTGAAGTATTTTTTGGGTATACTTGGTACCTTTGGGCACAACCACTTCTTTCAAACTATTTGTTACACCCTGAGAGGTTTTTCCACTAACAAGAACGATAAGTTTGTCAACCAGTTTAGATTTCAATTCTGCGATCTCGCGATTGAATTCATCATCCAGTTTTTCAATCACGATCTTTTCTTTGGTTTTTGCCTTTTTATCTTTTATTACCCTGGAAAAAAGTTTTTTATTAATAACAACTCCTTTTGTTGAGGGTGGTGCTTTCAGAGAAGCATCTTTCACATCCCCTGCCTTATCGCCAAAAATAGCTCTAAGTAATTTTTCTTCTGGTGTGGGATCTGTTTCGCCTTTGGGTGTTATCTTACCAATGAGGATATCTCCCTCATTAATTTCAGCACCAATTCTTATCAATCCATATTCATCAAGATCTTTGATGGCATCTGCACTCACATTAGGAATATCACTGGTAAGTTCTTCAACACCTCTTTTGGTATCCCTTACATCAAGTGAAAACTCCTCAATGTGAATGGAGGTGAATATATCATCTCTTACGATTTTCTCGGAGATTACAATAGCATCTTCAAAATTGTATCCTTTCCAGGGCATAAAGGCTACCTTGAGATTTCTTCCGATAGCCAATTCGCCATCTTTGGTTGCATAACCCTCGCAAAGTAATTGTCCTTTTTCTACTTTTTGTCCTTTTGAGACCGTGGGGCGCAGGTTTATACAAGTATTCTGATTGGTTTTGGCAAACTTGATGAGGTTATATCTTCTTATATCATCTTCAAAACTTACAAGTTTTTCATCGTCACTTCTGGAATATCTGATCACAATTTCCCGTGCATCAACATATTCTACTATTCCGTCTCCTTCGGCATGAAGCAACACTCTTGAATCCTGAGCAACTTTTGCCTCCAGTCCAGTACCTACTATTGGAGATTCAGGGTTAAGCAAAGGTACCGCCTGGCGCATCATATTACTACCCATCAGAGCACGGTTAGCATCATCATGTTCCAGGAATGGGATAAGCGAAGCTGCAATAGAGGCGATCTGATTGGGCGCTACATCCATCAGTTTTACCTTTTCGGGCTCAACGATAGGGTAATCAGCCTGGAATCTGGCCTTGATTAGTTCATGATCAAAAGAACCATCGTCACCCACATCAGTAGTTGCCTGACTAATTATATTTTCTTCTTCTTCTTCCGCCGACAGATATACGGGTGGATTTTTAAAATCTACCTTTCCTTCATCAACTTTAAAATAGGGTGTTTCTATAAAACCCAGCTCGTTTACCTTGGCGTAAACACAAAGAGATGATATCAGTCCGATATTTGGTCCTTCGGGTGTTTCAATCGTACAGAGTCTTCCATAGTGGGTGAAGTGTACGTCTCTTACCTCGAAACCTGCCCTTTCGCGCGATAGCCCTCCGGGTCCTAATGCAGACATTCTTCTTTTATGTGTTAGCTCTGCCAATGGATTTGTTTGATCCATGAACTGAGACAATTGGTTGGTACCAAAGAAAGAATTGATAACAGAAGAAAGTGTTTTTGCATTGATAAGGTCAGTGGGCGCAAAAACTTCATTATCCCTTACGTTCATTCTTTCTCTGATTGTACGGGCCATTCGTGCCAGACCAACTCCAAACTGCGCATAAAGTTGCTCGCCAACTGTACGTACTCTCCTGTTGCTCAAATGATCTATATCATCAACATCGGCTTTGGCGTTAACAAGTTCTATCAAATACTTTACGATACTGATAATATCTTCTTTTGTCAAAACCCGGATGTCCATTTCAGTATTGAGCATCAATTTTTTATTGATACGGTATCTACCAACATCTCCCAGGTCGTATCTTTTATCAGAGAAGAAGAGTTTTTCAATCATCCCTCTTGCTGTTTCATCATCAGGTGGATCAGCATTTCTTAGCAAGCGATAAATAAATTCTACTGCTTCTTTTTCTGAATTGGTGGTGTCTTTCTGCAAAGTGTTGTAGATCAATGAATAGTCATTGAGGTTGATATCCTCTTTGTGCAGAATGATCGTTTTCACACCAGATTCGATGATAGGGTCAATATGTTCGTTTTCAAGAATTGTTTCACGATCGATGATTACTTCTGTTCTTTCCAATGATACAACTTCACCGGTATCTTCATCAACAAAATCTTCAATCCATGATCTGAGAACACGTGCTGCCAATTTACGACCTACAACTTTTTTTAATCCTGTTTTGCTGACTTTAACTTCGTCGGCAAGGTTAAAGATTTCCAGTATCTCTTTGTCGCTTTCATAACCAATTGCCCGCAATAATGTGGTAACAGGAAGTTTTTTCTTTCTGTCAATATATGCAAACATTACATTGTTAATGTCTGTAGCAAATTCGATCCATGAACCTTTAAATGGGATAATTCTGGCACTGTATAATTGCGTGCCGTTGGCATGAAAACTGGTTCCGAAGAATACCCCTGGTGAACGGTGTAACTGAGAAACAACAACTCTTTCAGCACCATTTATGACAAAGGTTCCTTTCGGTGTCATGTAGGGGATGGTACCCAGGTAAACATCCTGAATAATTGTTTCGAAATCTTCGTGTTCGGGGTCTGTGCAATATAATTTTAGTTTTGCTTTTAGGGGTACACTATAAGTTAACCCTCTTTCAATACATTCTTCGATAGAATATTTGGGTGGATCAATGAAATAATCCAGGAATTCGAGGACGAAATTATTTCTGGCATCAGAAATCGGAAAGTTTTCAGCGAAAACCTTAAAAAGTCCTTCATTTTTTCTGTTTTCAGGAGTAGTTTCCAATTGAAAAAAGTCCTGAAATGATTTGACCTGTACTTCAAGAAAATCGGGATAAGCAAAATGCCTTGTAAACGATCCGAAGTCAAATCTTAGTTTGTTTGTTTTTGTAGGAACCAAGGTGTGAAAATTTTTGTTGTTAATGAAACAAACGAATAATCAAAGTAAATAAAACAATAAAGATTAGACCTCCACAGCGAATAAAAATTCGGTAGAAGTCTAATCCAACAGATGTTTGATAAAAAGGTTATTTTATTTCAACCTCTGCACCGGCCTCTTCCAATTGCTTTTTCAGAGACTCAGCCTCATCTTTTGTAACTTGTTCTTTCACTGGCTTAGGCGAGCTGTCAACAAGTTCTTTTGCTTCTTTAAGTCCTAAACTGGTAAGTTCTTTAACAAGTTTTACTACTGCAAGTTTAGAAGAACCCGGAGCTTTGAGTATTACATCAAATTCGGTTTGTTCTTCCTGTGCTTCACCTGCATCAGCGCCACCACCTGCCGCGGCAACAGCAACCGGTGCTGCAGCGGGCTCAATACCATATTCATCTTTTAGTATCTGAGCCAATTCATTTACTTCCTTAACAGTAAGGTTTACTAATTGTTCTGCGAAAGATTTTAAATCTGCCATTTTTATAGGATTTTTAATTGGGTTTCTAAATTTTAGTTTTTTGTTTAATTATCCCTCTTTTTCTGAAAGAGTTTTCATAAGTCCTGCCAGTGTGTTTCCTCCTGATTTAAGAGCCGAAACAACATTATTTGCAGGTGATTGTAATAAGCCGATAATATCACCGATAAGTTCTTCTTTACTTTTAATGTGTTCTAAAACATCAAGTTGTTGCTCTCCAATATAAACAGATTCTTCTATGTAAGCACCTTTTAATATTGGTTTTGGGCTGTTTTTGCGAAATTCTTTGATCAGTTTGGCCGGAATATTTCCCGTGTCTGAGATCATCATGGATGTGGGGCCTTTCAGCACATCAAAAAGGGGTTGAAAATCCTTTTCTGATTTTTCCATGGCTTTTCTCAGTAAAGTGTTTTTAACCACTTCCATTGAGACATTCCTTTTGAAACACAACCTTCTGAGATTGTTGATTGTTTCAACTTTTAGGTCAGAAGTGTCAGTAAAATAAAAAATTTCGTTATTTTTCAGCTTTTCGGTGAGCGACTCAATAACCTGAACTTTGTCATCTTTTTTCATAAGTTTCACCGTCTTTTATACATTAGGATCATTTTTTTTGATGATCCTATGCTACAAGGTTTATAATGTTACTGATTTGGGTTCTACTGCAATTCCGGGGCTCATCGTACTTGATAAGAAAATACTACGTACGTAAGTTCCTTTAGCTGCAGCAGGTTTAAGTTTGTTGATTGTTTGGATAAGTTCTTTGGCATTTTCAGCAATTTTATCTTTATCAAAAGATATTTTGCCAATGGAAGCGTGTACAATACCAAATTTGTCTACTTTAAAATCAATTTTTCCACCTTTTACTTCCTGAACAGCTTTGCCAATATCCATGGTTACCGTTCCGGCTTTTGGGTTGGGCATTAAACCACGCGGACCTAATATACGACCCAATGCACCTACTTTAGGCATCACACTGGGCATTGTTATTACTACATCCACATCGGTCCATCCGCCTTTGATCTTATCTACGTATTCATCCAAACCAACATAATCAGCTCCTGCGGCTTTGGCTTCTTCTTCTTTATCAGGTGTGCACAAAACAAGTACCCGAACTGTTTTTCCTGTACCATGAGGAAGGGTTACGATACCACGCACCATTTGATTGGCTTTACGTGGATCTACACCCAATCTGATATCAAGGTCTACCGAAGCATCAAATTTGGTGTACGTGATCTGTTTTACCAGATCAGCTGCTTCAATAAGAGGGTAAACAGTACTTTTGTCGAACTTAGCTAAAGCCTCTTTTTGATTTTTCGTTAATTTAGCCATTTTATGATTCCGATTAGCTTTTAATAATTATAAATTTCCTTATCACCGATCAATTATTCAATTAAGCGATTTAAGGAATTTAGAAAGGGGGATTGCCTTTAATTCTTATTCCCATGCTTCTGGCTGTACCGGCAACCATTCTCATCGCAGATTCTACTTCAAAGCAGTTTAGGTCTGGCATTTTATCTTCACCTATGGTTTTAACCTGATCCCAGGTGATGGTAGCTACTTTAACCCTGTTGGGTTCAGCTGATCCAGACTTAATTTTAGCTGCTTCTCGCAATTGAACTGCAACAGGAGGTGTTTTGATTACAAATACAAAAGATTTGTCTTTATATACTGTAATAATAACGGGTATGATCTTACCGGCTTTGTCCTGCGTACGGGCATTAAATTGTTTGCAAAATTCCATAATGTTCACACCCTTTGCTCCCAATGCGGGTCCAACAGGTGGAGATGGATTTGCGGCTCCTCCTTTTATTTGCAATTTTATAAGCGCACTAACTTCTTTTGCCATTTCTAAAAATTTAAAAATTTAGGAGATCGAAACAAAATCTAATTACCTGTAAAAACGGTTTTTTACTATTCCTTTTCAACCTGCATGAAACTTAATTCCAATGGTGTTTTTCTTCCGAAAATTTTTACCATTACTTTCAGTTTTTTCTTCTCTTCATTGATTTCTTCAATAACACCTGTAAAACTGCTGAATGGTCCATCGGTTACTTTAACTGTTTCACCTTTGATGAACGGAATGTTAATTTCTTCATCTTTTTCAGAAAGTTCATCCACTTTTCCCAGGATACGATTCACCTCAGACTCGCGCAATGGAGTAGGTTCTCCAGCTGATCCCAGAAAATTCAGTACGCCAGGTATGTTTTTGATCACGTGCGGAACCTCTCCTGTTAAGGATGCTTCAATAAGCACATAACCCGGAAAGTAATTACGTTCGGCACTAATTTTCTTACCTTTTCGTACCTGATAAACTTTTTCTATGGGAATCAGTACTTGCGATACATATTCGTTCATGCCTAAACGATTGATCTCGTTTTCAATGAGTTGCTTCACTTTTTTTTCGCTTCCGCTCACGGCTCTGACTACATACCACTTTTTTACCTGCTCACTCATACCTTTTCAAGAAAAGAAATTTTCCCGTTTTTTTTGTAATTGATTTAAGAAGAATAAGAATATTAGAATACTCTGGAACATATTTGCCATAAGGCATTTTTATAAAAACAATTTGTATAGTTCCTGAAGTACAGAGTTAAAAGTTATATCCATCAAATAAACCACAAGTGCGATTATAAGGGAAGCAACGGATACAACAACTGCGCTGTTTTGCAGTTCACTCCAGCTTGGCCAGGAAACTTTATAAATAAGTTCATCGTAGGTTTCCTTGAAATAATTTGCAATTTTCTTCATTTGTTATTAAACTTTAAATGATATAAACAGAATCCCTTGCTCACATCAAGAGTATATCTATTCATATCAATTGCCAAACATTCTAATATTAGCACGGGTGGAAGGAGTCGAACCCTCAACCAACGGTTTTGGAGACCGCTACTCTACCAATTGAGCTACACCCGTTGATGAAAGGGAGGAATTAACTAATCCCTCCCTTTATGTTTTCTTAGTATGATAATTTATTCTAAGATTTCAGTTACCTGACCGGCACCAACTGTTCGGCCACCCTCACGGATAGCAAACCTAAGTCCCTTATCCATGGCAATATCAGCGATCAATTCAACTCTGATTGTGAGGTTATCTCCGGGCATACACATTTCTACACCTTCTGGCAGATAAATTTCTCCGGTAACATCAGTTGTGCGGAAGAAAAATTGTGGACGGTATTTATCATGGAATGGGGTATGACGGCCACCTTCTTCTTTTTTAAGAATATATACCTCTGCTTTGAATTTTTTATGAGGTGTTACAGAACCTGGTTTTACGATCACCATACCACGCGAGATCTCTTTTTTATCGATACCTCTGAGAAGTAGTCCGGTATTATCACCCGCTTCACCACGATCAAGAATTTTACGGAACATCTCAACACCGGTAACAACTGATTTGAGTTTTTCTGCACCCATACCAATGATTTCTACAGGATCTCCACTGTTGATGACTCCACTTTCTATTCTACCGGTTGCAACAGTACCTCTACCTGTAATAGAGAAAACGTCTTCAACAGGCATAAGAAAATCTTTATCTACTGCACGAACAGGATTTGGAATAAAATCATCTACCGCATTCATGAGTTCCATAATTTTCTCTACCCATTTGGGTTCGCTGTTAAGACCGCCCAGAGCAGAACCTTGTATTACAGGAATGTTGTCTCCGTCAAATTCGTAGAAGGATAACAATTCTCTGATTTCCATTTCTACCAGTTCCAAAAGTTCTTCGTCGTCTACAAGGTCGACTTTATTCATGAAAACAACTAACTGAGGTACACCTACCTGACGAGCCAGGAGGATGTGCTCACGTGTTTGTGGCATGGGGCCATCAGTTGCAGCCACAACCAGGATAGCTCCGTCCATCTGAGCAGCACCAGTAACCATGTTCTTCACATAGTCAGCGTGTCCGGGGCAGTCAACGTGCGCATAGTGACGTTTTTCCGTCTCATACTCAACGTGTGCTGTATTGATGGTTATACCTCTTTCTTTTTCTTCAGGTGCATTGTCGATGGAGTCAAAGCTTCTGATCTCAGACCATCCTTTTTCAGCCAAAACTTGTGTAATTGCAGCAGTGAGAGTGGTTTTACCATGGTCTACGTGACCAATGGTGCCAATATTCACGTGCGGTTTACTACGTACGAATTTTTCTTTTGCCATATCTAACTGGTATTTAAATTTTAAAAAAGAGATTCAATAAAAATATTATTAAAGGTTTTGATTCACTTGTGATCATTTTGTCCAGAATGTTGAGCCAACGACGGGAATTGAACCCGTGACCTCTTCCTTACCAAGGAAGCGCTCTACCCCTGAGCTACGTCGGCCTAACTTAAGGAAATAGTTGAGCGGAAGACGGGACTCGAACCCGCCACCTACAGCTTGGAAGGCTGTCGCTCTACCGGATGAGCTACTTCCGCGAAAAAAATGTGGGGGGGGAAGGATTCGAACCTCCGAAGGCGAAAGCCAACAGATTTACAGTCTGCCCCATTTGACCGCTCTGGAACCCCCCCAGCTAATCGTTTTGCTGCTTTCAAAGAGCCGATGGAGGGATTCGAACCCCCGACCGTCTGATTACAAATCAGATGCTCTGGCCAACTGAGCTACATCGGCACAAAATATTATCGTTTTATCTAATCGTATTACTGAGTGCTTTTAAAAAAAATCAAAGAACAATAAAAATGCAGACCTTCTTTAAAAGGTCTGCAAATGTACGAAAGATTTAAAAACTACCAAAATTTATTTGAAATTTTATCTTGTTATTCAAAGGTGTTGGAAATCAGTCTTTTATATACCTTTTACTTTCTCTTTATGACGAGTTATTTGTTTTTTGATTGCACCAACGGCATTGTCAACAGCTTCTTCAAAGGTTTTTGATTGCTTTTTGGCAAACAAGTCTTTTCCTGGTATCATAATCCTTATTTCAGCTATTTTATTGGCATTGTTATCCGATTGGTCTAATTTCAATATAACTTCACTTCCTATCACTCCATCAAATAAGCTACTTACTTTAGTTACTTTTTCACGAATAAAATTTTCTAGTTTTGTATCGGCTTTGAAATGCAACGAACTAATGGTAACTTTCATACTGATATCCTCCACATTTATGCCTTCGGATGGGCTTGTTTGTAAATATTTTTTAATTTTTCAACCGAATTGTGCGTGTATAATTGTGTAGCACTTAAACTTGCATGTCCCAGCAGTTCCTTGATGGCATTAATATCTGCACCATTATTTAGCATGTGGGTTGCAAATGTATGACGTAGAACATGAGGACTTTGCTTGCCTGCGGTTGTATATGTGCTAAGGTAAAAATTTACCCGGCGATAAACAAACTTCGGGTACAATTTTTTACCCCTGTTTGTAATAAAAAAATAATTTTTATCATCATGGGGAAAAAGTCGTTTTTTTTCCTGATTGTAATAACCAATTAAACGGATAACTGATGGTAAAAGCGGAATAATACGTTGTTTGTTGCCTTTACCTGTGATGGTTATCTGGCCTTTCGACAGGTTTATATCCGGATGCTTTATCCCGATCAATTCTGATAATCTGATTCCGGTTGAATAAAACATTTCAAGCATCAACCGGTCTCTTTGTCCGGAGAAATCTTTCGTAAATTCAAACTGGTCAAAGAGCGAATTAATTTGGGTTTCACTTACAAAATCTCTAATGTCTTTTGGAATTTTGGGTGATGTTACTTTCAGCATAGGGTTAATCTCTAACTGCCCATTTAATTCCAGATATTTATAAAAAGACTTTAAACTTGAAATTTTTCTTCTTATTGTTTTTGCCTGGATACCCTTTTGTATGATCTCAGAAAGCCAGACTCTTATTTCTGTTGATCTTGCATGCTGCAGATCGACAGAAAAATTTTTTTCTAAATATGTTTTAAATTGATGAAGGTCGGTTTGGTATGCCTTAAGAGTTTGATCTGAATAACGCCTTTCAAATTTCAAATAATCTACAAAATGTTGAATTTGCATCATAAAAAACTTTTGCAAATGTACAATTAGTTCAGAAACTGTTCAGCAAAAGTTTTATCGTTTTACCATGAAAAATCATTGTATTGACTCCATTCAAGACTCACTTTCATCTCTCAAACGTTGCACATACTTCGCTTTAAGTTTCTGTTCCCTTTTAATTACAGAGGGTTTGGTGAATTTTTGCCTTTCGCGCAATTCTCTTAAAATACCGGTTTTTTCAAATTTTCTTTTCAGCTTTTTCAACGCTCTGTCGATATTTTCACCTTCTTTAATGGGTACAATAATCATAGATTTTTTAATTATATAATTGATAATGTTTTATTTCTGTAATTTTTTCGTCCAAACGGGTTGCAAAATTACAAATACATTTTTATTAATCAATATTTTTTTTAAAATATTTTATTTGGATGCTTTGTAATGGTTTTTCTTCCTTATTCTGTTCTTTGTCAGATAGTAAAAAAATTTAATCAGTGAGTCTGCTCCGAAAAGTCATTTTTAATTCATTAGTGAAAATATTAAATTCTTATTGGTTTGGTAATCAGCGATATAAATTAGTGTCAATTGGTGTAATTTGTTGATAATAAACTTTTCAGAGTGGACTCATTAGTGGTCTGTTTTTTATTGTCTTGTTCCGTTAAACTTAGCAAATGCTTATTTGGTTTCCGCGCAGGATGGTAGTAGCCTTTTTTCTTCTGGGTTTCTGCTTTCATCATATAATAATCCGATTAAATGATATGATGGAACCTCCATTTTGCTGGTTATGATTTCATTGTGTATGAGTGTAACAACACATGGAGGATTCATTTGTTTTTTATCTATGGTATTTATTGGTTTGCATGTGGTGTGTGGGTGTTGAATTGACAACATGGTACTTACTCCAATCCCATAAAAGCGGCAAATACAATTAAATTTTTGATGAAGGAGAAATGACAATGATTAACTCAACGTCAATGACATGAATCATTAAAAGTAAAAACAGGCAACCGTGGAAATATCGCGATTACCTGTTTTAGAAATACAATAATCAAAAAAAGTTCAATTGTTACGGTTAACTCTTTTATAAAAGAGAAAATTTCAGATTTTGATGTGGTTGAATTGTGAATACTTTCAAATCGTTTCTGTTTCTACTATTTTGGCCAAAATCTCACTGTATTGAACCATCAATTGTTTTTTACCTTCAAATTCAATCTCTTTGCTGCTAAATTCATTAAAGATAACTGTGTCTCCGACTGATATTTCGGGATTTTCAATATTGCTCATGGCCACTACTTTTGCCATATTTTGTTTTTTTTCTACGGTATCAGGAATAATAATACCTGCTGAAGTTTTCTTTTCTTTATTTTCTTCTGGTATTT
>CAZPVB010000068.1:0-17796 GCA_964589855.1 uncultured Bacteroidales bacterium | reverse complement strand
CATATGCCACGGTTTACCCGTTTTCGTTGGTCATTATCATTATCATCAGTCAGTTGCTGGCTGCTGTTTGATGTTGGTTGTTTTATTAGTCTGGTTTTTCCATTAGAATTGATCAATAAAAAATTTTTTTAAAATGGATGTACTTTTCTTACTTGCTGGTTTTGTTGCTGGCATAATACCCGGAATTTTTCTTGCCAATAAATACATGAAAGAAAAGGAGAAGGTTGCCCAAAATCTTGAAGATACTCAAAAGCAAATCCATGATATTGAAAACGAATCGGTGAAAAATCTGGCATCCTTAAATGCTCAATTGGAGTTTAACCGGGAATCATTGAAAGAGAGGGAAAAAGACAAGGTATTATTGAAAAATGAACTTGCTCAACTTTCGGAAGATTACAGGAGCGCGACCAATGAACTGGCAAAGCTGAGGGCAGAGAACAAAACGCTGGAAGAAAAACTAAGCAGACAGAAGCAGGAGATAGAAGAACTTGGGAAGAAATTTAATACCGAATTTGAGAATATTGCCAACAGGATATTTGAAGAAAAATCGACCCGTTTTGCCTTTCAAAACAAGGAAAATCTGGAAAATATACTGAAGCCTTTGGGTGAAAACATTGAAAGTTTCAGAAAAAAAGTAGAAGAGGTTTATACCATAGAGGCAAAGGAAAGATTTTCGCTTGGAAAAGAACTTGAAAAACTACTGGAACTCAATCATAAGGTAAGCGAAGAGGCAAACAACCTTACCAAAGCATTGAAAGGAAGTACCAAAGTACAGGGCGACTGGGGTGAAATGATCCTGAAAAATATTTTAGAAGAATCTGGATTGCAGGAGGGCAGGGAGTATTACCTGCAAGATTACATTACAGATGAAGAGGGAAACGCCCTCAAAAATGAGGAGGGAAAAAAAATGCGACCGGATGTGATCATCAAATACCCCGATCAGCGAAAAGTGATCATTGATTCAAAAGTTTCTCTCGTGGCCTATACCCGCTATATGGGAGCCAGCGAGGAGGCGGAAAGACAAGTTTCATTGAAGGAGCATATCATTTCTGTAAAAAGTCATATCGATAGTTTGTCTTCTACCGGATATATTGATATGAGAGAATCTCTGGATTTTGTGATGATGTTCATTCCTGTAGAACCTGCATTCCTACTCGCACTGAAAGAAGATCCAAACCTTTGGAGTTATGCGTATAAAAAGAAAATTCTGCTGATATCGCCCACCAATCTCATTGCTGTACTAAAACTAATAGAAGACCTGTGGAAGCGCGAATATCAAAATCAGAATGCAATAGCCATTGCTGAAAGGGGTGCTTCTTTATATGATAAATTTGTGAATTTTGTATATAACCTGGAAGATGTGGGCAAAAACATACATAAAGCAAGTGAGAGCTATCAGGTTGCCTTTAAACAACTCAAAACGGGAAGGGGAAACCTGATCAGTCAGGCAAAAAATCTAAAAGACCTGGGTATAAAAAGCAAAAAGAATCTCAGACCTGGATTATCAGATGAGTAATAGTTGATTTTTTTGATAACGGATAAAAATGCTCCCCCAGCTTACTACACATATTTTATGGAAAAATTGCTTTGAATCAAAATAGTGAGTACTAAAGATCTTCTCTTAACCGGAATCTGCGTGTAAGAATATCTTTTTCACGCAAAATACGCATTTCTATTTTTTTTCCAGGCGACTGACTTAACATTCCCACCACCTGATCCAGAGAATACTGCATAGTTTCCTGACCATTTATACGGATGATTCTGTCGCCACTTTCGATACCTGCTTCATCAGCAGGAGAGTTTTCTCTGACATGACTTACCATGAATTCATTTAAACCAATACCTTTGGCAATTAACTCTATTCCACTAAGATTGGTTGTAAAGGGCCGGCCAAATCTGTAATTCTTTTTCATGATCATTTTTTTTGATGGATAGTCAATGATCAGATGGAATCTTTTCAAAACATCTCCTCCCAAAATGCCATTCCACGATACCCGCAGGTTGGGTTGGTTAAGAAATTCTTCCTGAGGAAAGGCAACAAGGGGTTTATCAATCACGAGATCATCAATAATAATATTATCCAACCTGCCTGCATCACCCATTAATGCGCCACTGATTCCTTTTCCCAAAAAAGAGGGGATGGTTTTATCCACCAGGTTTTTGAATCCCCTGTTGAGAAAAAGTGCATTAGTAGCACCCAAATCCAGGAGCAATTCAACGGTGTCAGCTTTTTCTGTTTGCGTAGAGTTTAAAACAACAGGAACATAGGGTTTATTATTTTTAATATTCAGATCAACCACATTGCTTTTTCTTCGGATACGGTAGTTCGGTTTCCGGTAAATTCTTACACTTTCAAAATTGTAATTCACTTTTACCGGAAATTCTTTAAAAAGATCATATCCAATGATACCATGAACCGGAAATCCAAAGATCTCGGTAAAAGATAAAACACCTTCGGGCAGGATAATCATATCCATGTTATTACCCGTGATGCCACGGATTTTAAAGGTCAGGTCTTTTGCCAATCCAGCCTCTACAATACCCTCATTCCCGATGCCCAATACATATACAGGTCTATCGATCTGAAAATTAAAAAGTTCTGCAAGTATGGGTTCTGTAAGAATGGTGGTGTTTACACCTGTATCCAGAATGAAATTCAGGCGTGGAGAATCGTTAATAATCATCGGTATGATGATTAAATTGTGTGTCTCTTTTCCCTGTATCCTGATAGATTTTCTGTTCCTATCAAAAGAAAAACCTGAATTTGCAGCAGCATCCTGGTTTTGTGCTTTCAATGAAAACGAAAGTACAGGAATTAGTGTCAGCAATAATATTAGGGTGCTTTTGAGCATGAATATTTTAATTGTCAGAAAGCATGTAACATTTCAAAAATACATGTTACAGGAAAGTGAAAAGAAAAAATTCAGATGGATGAAATTCTTTTATGTCACTTCCGCTTTTGTTTTTTTAATAACTCTTTGTTTATCCTTTTAACCAGCCCAGGTCCTTCATAAACAAAACCTGTATAGATCTGAAGCAATGAAGCACCGGCTTCAAGTTTCTCCAAAGCATCATCTACACTCATAATACCTCCTACACCTATAACAGGTATTTTACCACTGGTTTTTTTCACCAGGTACCTGATGACCTCTGTTGATTTATTGCGCAGAGGGGCACCACTTAAACCGCCTTTACCTGTTTCATTCAGTTTTTTCTCTGGTGTTTGCAGATTGTTGCGCGAAGTAGTAGTGTTGGTGGCAATAATTCCATCAAGAGAGCACTGATCTACTACGGCTATCACATCATCAAGCAAAAGTTCGGTAAGATCAGGAGAGATTTTCAGGAGTATCGGTTTTTGGGGTTCAAAGTTCTTCTTTTCGGTATTGATTTTTTCCAGCAGGGCAATCAATTCATCTTTATCCTGCAGTTTGTTGAGTCCTTCAATGTTCGGACAACTTACATTCACTACGAAATAATCGACCCATGGATAAAGTTTCCTAAAGCATGTAACGTAATCCTTATCTGCATCTTCATGGGAGGTGAGTGTATTTTTACCAATATTGCCTCCAATGATGATCTCAGGTCTGTCTTTTTTCAAATTTTCAACGAACACATCTACGCCGGGGTTATTGAAACCCATTCTGTTGATCAGGGCTTTGTCTTTTTTTAATCGAAACAGTCTGGGTTTGGGATTGCCAGGTTGTGGCAAAGGATTTACGGTGCCAATTTCAACATGTCCGAAACCAAATGCTGCCATATGGTTATAAATATTGGCTTTTTTATCAAATCCGGCGGCTAAACCTATTTTATTGGGAAATTTCAGTCCCAAAACCTCTGTTTCTAACCTTTTATCCTGAATCTTAAAAAATGATTGAACCGTTTTTTTAAAGAACGGAATACGAAAAAACAAACGCATGCCATTGACCACTCCATGGTGAATGGTTTCTGGAGGGAAAAGAAAAAGTAAAGGTTTTATTACCCATTTGTAGATCATGATTCAGATTCAATGTATGAATGTATGAAAGACTGGCAAACTTACACAAACGACTTTTTAAAGTTTGATCAGTTTTCTGGTTTTTTACTTTGTGAAGGGGGTGTCAGGTTTTCTTCAGCGTCTTCTTTTGCCTTTTCGGTTTCCGTTTTTATTCCGCTTTCGCTGCGTTCAACTTTGGTTTGACTTTCTTTTTTTTCTTCGGCAGATTCCTCTTCAGTTTCTTTGTCTTTGTTCTCGTCTTTGGGCTCGCTGATAAGGTCATTTTCAAGAAGAATGTTGTACCAACCTAAAATTTTCTTTATGTCGCTGGGATATACCCTGTCTTTGTCAAAATCTGGTAATACCTCCTCAAAATAATCCAGCAATACATTTCCTTCAGACTTTATGTTGATAGAAACTTTGCCACCATTTTCTTTCTGATATATTTTCCACAAAACATCCTTAAGCGGAACATCTTCATCGTTGGTGAACACGCTTATTTCCTCGAGTACCGAAGAGCGGTGGGCCGCAAATACCGGAAATTTCTTTTTCTCTTTTAAAGATTCAACAATGATTGCTCCTTTCGATTGAGAAACAATCTTAAACAATCCACCTTTGCCTGAAATTGCTAAAATTTTACTTAAATCCATCTTTTGTTTTTTTATATTGTTGTTTGGGGTTTAAATATTCTTGTATCCTTGTCAAAAATAATGATAATTGAAGAAACTTTCTATTGCTGAACTTACAAATGAAGTTAATCAACCGTTAATCGGCAAACATTTGCAAACCATGCAGTTTTTTGTAATACCCATCTACTGAGAGTAATTTGTCATGAGCGCCTCTTTCTATTATCCTGCCATCATGCATAACACAGATCATATCAGCGTTTACAACGGTTGATAATCTGTGGGCAATTACAATAGAAGTGCGGTTTTTCATTACATTTCCCAAAGCTTCCTGCACCAGTTTTTCCGATTCTGTATCGAGTGCCGAGGTGGCTTCATCGAGAATTAGTATGGGAGGATTTTTCAGAACCGCTCTGGCTATGCTGAGCCTTTGCCGCTGACCACCAGAGAGTTTATTGCCTTTGTCGCCAATATTGGTGTAATAACCCAATGGGGTTTTTTCAATAAATTCGTGAGCATTGGCAATTTTTGCTGCTTTTATAACGTCTTCCTCTGAGATATTGTACTCGCCAAAAGCAATGTTGTTGAAAAAGGTATCATTAAAAAGGATTGCCTCCTGGCTTACATTACCCATTAAGGATCTGATGTCTTTGATCCTGATTTTTCTTAAATCAATACCGTCGATCAATATTTCTCCTTCTGTGGCATCGTAAAATCTGGGAATAAGATCGACCAGTGTAGATTTCCCGGCACCCGATTGCCCCACCAGAGCTATGGTTTTTCCTTTGGGTATGCTAAGATCGATATTTTTTAATACTTCATCTGCATCGTAGCGAAAACTTACATTTCTGAATTCAATGCCCCTTGTAAATTCTTTGAGAGGTTTTGCATCCGGTGCATCGGTAATTTTTTCCTCTGCTTTTAAAATGTCATCAATTCGGTCTGCCGAGGCCATTCCTTTTAAAATATTGTAATAAGCGGTAGAAAAAGACTTTGCAGGGTTGATGATTTGGGCAAAAATGATCAGGTAAGCAATAAAGCCCTGAGGGGTGAGCGAACTGTTAGTGTCTAAAATAAGTAATCCTCCAAACCATATGATAATAACCACCACAGCAGTTCCCATGAATTCACTGATGGGCGTGGCCAGATATTGCCTGCGGTACATTTTTGTCATTACAAGCGTGTAAAAACTGTTTAAACTAAAAAAACGCTGCTGCATTTTTTTCTCGGCATTAAATGCTTTGATCACACGCATACCGCTAAGGGTTTCTTCCAAAACCGATAAGATGATACCCAGTTTGTTTTGTCCTTTCAATGCGGTAGCTCTCAACGTTTTACCAATCCTTCCAATGATAAAACCACTGAGGGGTAGCAAGATAAAAACAACCAGCGTTAGCTGAGGACTGATGATCAGCAAAGTAACCAGGTAAACCAAAATCGTGATGGGTTCACGGAATACCATTTCCAAAGAACTGATTACACTGTGTTCGATCTGTTGCACATCACTGGTCATTCTGCTGATCAAATCACCCTTTTTTTCATTGGAATGATACGAGAGGGGGAGACGAAGCGATTTGATATAGAGATTATTTCTCATATCTTTCACCACTGTATTTCTGATCCATGCCAATTTATACATGGCAGCATACTTAAACCCATTTTTTAAAAAACTCATCAGCAGGGCAAACAAACCTACAAACACCAGTGCATACACATTGCCCAACTGTATCATGAGCATGCTTATGTAATAGTAAAAATTGTGCTGTATTGCCTTTGTGCTTAATTCCCAGGGTACAGGTTCGGTAATGATTTCCTGTGTTTCAAATAAAATACCAAGCACCGGTATGATCATAGTAACAGAAAAAACACTAAAAACCACGCTCAGAAAGTTGAAGGAAACATTCCATCCTACCTGTTTGCCATAGGGACGAACATATCCGAATATTTTTTTGATTTTTTCCATTGTGGTTATTTAGAATGCTGTCAGGAGATTTTTCTTTTCTACTGTAAACTGTTTTTTTATGTTCTTACTGTACGAATTTCCTGTTATTCAGGAATACGTGGAAGTATACCAGTATAATTATAAGGTGAAATATCAAGCAACTGAGATTTAATTGTTTCGTCTATCTCCAGTGAATTGATAAAGGTATGGATTTCTTCTTTCCCAATTTGCTTGTTTACACGCGTAAGTTCTTTCAGCTTTTCATATGGATCAGGATAGTTGATTTTTCGTAAAACGGTTTGGATGGCTTCCGAAATAATAATCCAGTTCTGCTCCAGATCAGCATTGATGGCTTTTTCGTTTATGATCAGTTTGTTTAATCCTCTGATGGTTGATTTAATGGTAATGAGCATATGCGCCAGTGGGACACCAATATTTCTCAATACGGTAGAATCGGTGAGATCACGTTGTAGCCTCGATACTGGTAGTTTAGCCGATAAATGCTCAAAATTTGCAATCGCTATTCCCGCGTTTCCCTCAGAATTTTCAAAATCTATGGGGTTTACTTTATGGGGCATGGCCGATGATCCAACTTCACCAGCATTGATTTTTTGTTTAAAATAATTCATTGAGATGTACGACCAGGCATCCCTGTTCATGTCGACAATAATTGTACAGATGCGTTTTAAACTGTCGAATATAGATGCCAGATAATCGTAATGCTCAATTTGTGTGGTTACTACAGAACGTTGTAGTTTAAGAGAACGATTTACAAATTGATCCGCGAAATCATTCCAGTCGATATCCGAATAGGCAATTTTATGTGCATTGAAATTGCCCGTAGCACCCCCGAATTTGGCGGGAAATGGATGTGCCAGCAAATGATTGATCTGCTTTTCGAGACGGTGATAAAAAACAAAGATTTCTTTTCCAACGCTGGTTGGTGAAGCTGGCTGACCATGTGTATGAGCAAGCATCGGTTGATTGAGCCACTCCTTAGACATTTTTTTCAGATTCGCCATTAAAATATCCAATTCAGGTACAATTACATTCATGATTCCCTCTTTAAGCGATAAAGGGATGGCTGTATTATTTACGTCCTGAGAGGTAAGTCCGAAATGAACAAACTCTTTATATTTTCCGAGACCTATCTCATCAAACTTTTCTTTGATATAATACTCCACTGCTTTGATATCATGATTGGTCACTTTCTCAATATCTTTTATGCGCCGGGCACTCTCTGATGAAAAATTTTTGTGTAGCAAACGTAACAGTGAAAAAGTGTTTTTCTGAATATCCTCCAGTTCAGGAATTCCATATTTACACAAAGCAATAAAATATTCAATTTCAACAAAAACCCTGTATTTGATCAGGGCAGATTCACTGAAGTAATCTCTCAGCTTTTGTGTGTATTTCTGGTATCTTCCGTCAATAGGAGAGATTGCATTTAAGGGATCGGTTTCCATGTTTTAGAATGCTGGTTTAAAAAATTTGTTGTGTTGATGTAAACTTCAAAAGATATGAGGCAGTAAATAATGTTACCATAATAGTAAAAACCGCCTTCATACGTTCATTAAAGGCGGTTTTATTACATAATGTTTAGATATGTTATTTTCTGGTACGAGCTTTTTGCTGTTGTTGTTTTTGCATATCTTCAAGCCTTTTCATCCAGGATGATTTTTTTACTGGTTTTTTCTTATTATGTTCAATCTTATGGCGAATCTTGTCTTCATCGATCATAAACCTGAATGCATACATCTGTATGAATGTGATGATGTTGGCAAGAAAATAATAGTAACTCAACCCTGAGGCATAACTATTAAAAACAAACAGCAGCATCACGGGCATCATATAAAGCATTGTTTTCATTCCCGGCATTTGCGTACCTGTGCTCATCATCTCACTGTTCATTTTGGTATAAAGGATGGTAGAAACAGTCATCAGTAAGGTAAACAAACTCACATGGTCGCCATACCAGGGTATTTCGAAAGGCAGTTGAAGAATTGAGTCATAGGACGACAGATCATCGGCCCACAAAAACCCTTCCTGTCTTAGTTCTATGGAAGCTGGGAAGAACCTGAACATGGCAATTAATATCGGGAATTGCAACAGCATGGGCACGCAACCCGCCATAGGATTTACACCTGCTTTGCGGTATAAACTCATGGTTGCCTGTTGTTTTTTCATGGCATCTTCTTTCTTCGGAAATTTTTTACCCAACTCCTCTATCTCTGGTTTCAAAACCCTCATACGCGCAGAGGAAAGGTAGGTTTTATATGCTATGGGAAATAAAACCAGTTTGAGCATCAAAGTAAGGATCAGGATAATAATTCCGTAATTCAGGTTAAAACTATCCAGATAATTGAAAACCTTAATAACAATGTAGCGATTGATCCATCCAAATAACGCCCATCCAAGTGGAATCTGCGATTCGAGAGAAAGGTTGTGTGCTTTTAGGGTATTAAAATGGTTGGGACCAAAATAAAAAGACAAAGGAATGTTGTTGTCAGCTCCTCCGGTAAAAGCAATATCAATATTAGATTCCATGCGTTTGAGAAAATCTTCATTGCTTTCGTCAAAACTCTCGGTAGAAACAACAGCATTGTTAAAACTTTCTCCGGCAATCAGCACAGAGGTGAAGAATTGTTGTTTGTAAGCGATCCATTTTATTCCAGCACTTAATTTTTCGGTGCCATCACGGGTTTCTCTCAAACGGTCAACTTCATCATTCAGGAATTTGTAGTAAACCGTGGTATTGTTCATTTCATTCTTCCTGCTTTTCTCCAATCGTGGCACATCCTTGTTCCAGGTAAGATTGAAAAAGCTGGTATTGGAGGCAATTACGTCATACATGCCCACGGTATTAATGTCGAAGTCAACCATGTATTCGTTGCCTCGTATTGTATATTTATATTCAAGATACTTGGGCAATCCTTGTGTATGATTATCAGGATATAGTCTCATGGAAAAAGTAAGGGAATCTTCTCCTGAAACTTTGTAGGTACCATTGGATTGATTGGCGCGTGTGTCTGGCGTAAAATAAAGATTCTGGGTAGACACCAAACGGTTTTGTGAATAAAACTGAAGATCAAATTCGTTTCTGTCTCCGTAAAAAAGCATAAGAGGTTGCTGATCCCAGGTTTTATAGTTTTTAAGTTCAACGGAATAGGGGTGCCCTCCTTTCCTGCTGACCTTTATAATCATGAGATCATTTTCTATGGTGATGATCTGATCTTCTCCTGTGGCTGCCCCGGCAAATAAACCCAGTCTGTCTTTTAAAAGTGCGGTTTTAACAGAATCAGGAACCTCCTGATCATCTAATACCAGTTCCTCCTCATTAGTTGTCTCCTTTTCCAAAGCCTGCTTTTCTCTGATCAACTCCTGCTCCGCTTCACGCAGTGCACGTATGCTGTCCTGAGCTCTTCGCATTTGTTCCTTTTCTTCTTCTGAAGGGGCATTCCAGATGCTGAATCCGATCAGAATAACGAAAATGAGGATCAGACCAATTATGTTATCTCTATTCATTATTAATAATGTTGTTGTTGAAGTATTTAAATTGTAAATGCAAAATTTGGTGCAAAAGTACGAAATGTTCTATAATTTGTCTTTAAGGTTTTTGAATTCTATGGCAGCACCTACAAAATTTACAAACAAAGGGTGGGGGGTGGCAACTGTGCTTCGGTATTCCGGATGAAACTGAACACCTATAAACCAGGGGTGGTCAACCAATTCCATAATTTCCACCAGGTCAGAACCTGGGTTCTTACCAGAGGCGATCATCCCATTTTTTTCAAAAATTTCCAAATAACGATTGTTAAACTCATAGCGATGCCGATGACGTTCGTAAACCAATTCTTTATTATAGATGGAAGAGACAAGCGTCTTCTGTTTGATCTTGCACTGATAAGCCCCCAATCGCATAGTGCCCCCTTTGATATTGATCTTTTTCTGGTCTTCCATAATCCCAATGATAGGGTGGGGTGTATCGGGCATCATTTCCGTTGAATGTGCTTTAGGGAGATTGAGATGGTTTCGGGCAAATTCGATCATGGCACATTGCATTCCCAAACAAATACCTAAAAAAGGTATCTTATATACCCTTGCATATTGAATAGCGGCAATTTTGCCCTCAATCCCTCTTTCGCCAAAACCTGGTGCTACTATTATTCCCGAAACTTGCTGAAGTGTTTTTAAAACTCTGGGTTCGTCAATTTGCTCCGAGTGGATCATTTTTATATCTACCTTGCACTCGTTGGTTGCACCCGCATGAATAATGGACTCAATAATAGATTTATAGGAGTCAATCAATTCAACATATTTACCCACCAGGGCAATCTGAACATTTTTTACAGGATTTTCGAGTCTTTTGATGAAACTGATCCAGGAATCGAGATCGGGAGTACAGTTGGGCGATTTCTCACACTTTTTCAATACCTGTAAATCAAGTTTTTCTTCTTTCATTAACAATGGAACCTTGTAAATACTATCTGTATCGATAGATTCTATTACTGCACCAGGATTTACGTTGCAAAACTGGGCAATTTTGTTCCTGATCGAATCATTTAAATGTTTTTCACTTCGACATACCAGAATATCGGGCTGAACACCATATTCCTGCATCATCTTCACTGAGTGCTGTGTGGGTTTGGTTTTCAATTCCTTAGCAGCCGCTAAATAGGGCACAAGTGTAAGATGAATGACAACGGAGCGTTTTCCCAATTCCCACCTTAACTGACGTATCGCTTCAACGTAAGGAAGTGATTCAATGTCGCCTACGGTTCCCCCAATCTCCGTAATTACAAAATCATATTTATTTCCTTCGCCTAAAAGTTGAATGCTGTGTTTTATTTCATCAGTAATATGGGGTATTACCTGTACCGTTTCACCCAAATAATCGCCTCTGCGCTCTTTATCAATCACAGATTGATAAATTCTGCCAGTAGTAACATTATTTGCCTGTGAAGTTGGAACATTCAAAAACCTTTCATAATGACCAAGATCCAGATCCGTTTCGGCACCATCTTCTGTAACATAACATTCGCCATGCTCATAAGGATTGAGCGTTCCGGGGTCTATATTTATATAAGGATCAAGTTTTTGTATGGTAGCAGAATAGCCCCTGGCTTGCAGTAGTTTTGCCAGTGATGCAGAAATAATTCCTTTTCCCAGTGAAGAGGTAACACCTCCTGTTACAAAAATAAATACGGTTTTTGATGCATTCTTAGCCATGGTTGGGTAATGGAAGGTTAAAACGTGTAATTAGGTTTGGTTTTATGTTTTTTTTATTTTGTGTATACCCACTAACGGGTTTTCGCCTGCGAAAGTAAGAAAAGATTGCCAAACATGATCAATAAATCACCCTGAATTTATAAACAGCACATTGTTAATATAATGAATGAATTATGTTTTTTATTGTATTGGTTCATTTAAGTTTGCAGGATCGTTTTTATTTTTACGCATTATTGACTAATTATTGTCAGCAAGAAAACCCCTGTTTTTTGTGTGATTATTCGTTTTGCCAACTGCTTTTTTGCCAGTTACATAATCTAATGAGCGAGAGATCAGTTGTTCATCATTCCATTTTTTGAAATATGTTATGCCATCTGCCAGTTATATCACAGATTGAACAAAAGAAAATAATATAGGTTAAGAAACCATTGAAAAGCATTGAAAAATATTAATCAGAATAAAAGAATCAAAAGCACAATGAAATTTTTAATCGTTTATACGAATCATCATCATGGTAATTTCAATGAAAAATTACTGGAACGAATAAAGAACAAAATAATCAACTCTGGTCATGAACTTGTTGTAAGAGACCTTTATCAGATCAATTTTAATCCGGTGCTAACTACCCGGGATTTTGAGATGATATCAGCAGGACAAACCCCCGATGATATAAGTAAAGAGCAGGATTTTATCAAGTGGGCCGATGCAATGATATATATTTACCCGGTTTGGTGGGGAAGTATGCCTGCTATTACAAAAGGCTATATTGACAGAGTATTTTCCTGGGGTTTTGCTTATAAAACGGAGAATAAGGCAATAAAACCGTTGCTCACAGATAAAAAGGCAATTCTTATGAATACCCTCGGTCAATCAAAGCAGGAATATGAAAAAGGAATGTTTGCCGCTATGAACCTTGTGAATTCTGAAGGTATCTTTGGATTTTGCGGTGTTCGAATTGCAGAACAGGTTTATTTCCCCTCAATTCACTCTGTTAATAAAGAGGAGTTGGAAAAATACTTCCGTATGGCAGAGAATGTTTTTGATAAAATGCCTGTTTTGCAGTAAAATGGTATCATTCATGTCAAAAAAAATGTGATTTATATTTCATTTTGTAACATGCAAGAAGATAATATCATGGCAAACCGGAATACCAACATTGTTTTTTAGTTCTTTTGTTCCTGACATTCATCTGTTCATAATTTGATTAAACAGGTCAGATGGAGCTCGCCAAAACTCCGGTTTTGTATTTTTGTCATGCTGCAAATTATAATCCATCGCGTATGTGTTAAAATTTTTGTCATGGTTCGGTTCATTTGTGAAAAGAAAATTCTTTGCATCGATCACCCATTTCTTACCAGATGTTTTTTATCGAATACACCTAACGACCATGAATTATCCTTTATAGAGTAATTTGGCATTCATCCGTTTCGCAACTTTAAAATATGGAAAAAAATATTTCTGGATTCTTTAAAGCCACGCTACTCCTTGGTACAACACTTACTGTGATGGCCGGTGCTATTGTTGCTCCGGCATTGCCACAAATAAGTAAACAGTTTTCCGATGTCCCTTCCATAGAACTGCTTAGCAGATTAATTTTAACACTCCCCGCACTATTCATGGCCATTCTTGCACCCGTGGCAGGCTACTTTATTGATAAAACCGGAAGGAAAAATGTTTTACTGATTTCACTGGTGTTATACGCTGTTGCAGGAACCTCAGGTCTTTATCTCAACAATCTGATCATGATACTGGTGGGAAGAGCTGTGCTGGGCATTGCTGTGGGAGGAGTTATTACAGCAGTGATAACGCTTATCGGAGACTATTTTGAGGGTGAGAACAGAAGCCGGTTCATGGGGTTGCAGGCTGCATTTGCCGGACTGGGAGGGTTGGTTTTTATTTCACTGGGAGGTTTTTTTGCCGATATACACTGGAGAATGCCTTTTGCTATATATATTTTCGCTCTTGTTATTCTTGCATTAGCATATTATGCTGTAAAAGAACCCCACATAGCTGAAGAATCAAAAACAGACAAAGAATCTGATACACTTTTCAGGCAAAACCAAATCCCTCTTTCGGTCTACCTGATTTATGTCATGTCTTTTTTTTCCATGGTTATTTTTTACATGATCCCTGTTCAAATGCCTTTTATGCTTAACGCCATGAAAGGTATTTCCAATACAGAGATAGGATTTGCCATTGCTTTTGTAAACCTTGCCTCTGTAACAACCTCTTTGCTTTATAAGTATCTGAAAAAAAGGTTGAGATTTTCAACCATTATGGCACTGGTTTACCTCTGTGTATTTATGGGTTATTGGATTATCAGCAGTGCGGATTCCTATTTGATGGTGATTCCGGGAATACTGGTATCGGGTTTTGGATTTGGTTTGATGATGCCCAATATCAATCTTTGGCTCATCTCTCTGGCACCTCCTTTGCTTAGAGGGCGACTGGTGGGGTATCTGAATTTCTCCCTCTTTCTTGGTATGTTCTCTTCACCGATTATTATACAACCCCTGATTGGTTTTACAGGATTATACAATACCTTTTTCTTTACCGCTGTCATACTTTTGTTCACTTCAATGGCATTTGGTGTATTTTCTTACCGCCGGAAACTAAGGGCTTTTGTGACCAGTAAAATTTAGCGTTTAACGCTGTTATTTGCCGGGATTCTCTTGCAAGCAGCAACCTATCGATCAAATTGGAGTGCTTTCCCTCTGAAGTTTTCTGCTACTTTTCCATGATCATTTACCATTTCCCCATTGATAAACGTATTATCCACTGTGAAATTAAAAGTCTGGTTTTCGAAGGGCGACCATCCGCATTTGTACAAAATATTATCCTTTGAAACGGTAAAAGGTTTCTGTTTGAGAATTACCAGGTCTGCAAAATATCCTTTTCTTATAAAACCACGGTTTCTTACCTTGTAAGCTATAGCAGGGTTGTGACACATCCAACGGGCAAGAAGATGAAATGGAAGATTGCGTTCCCTGATCATATGCGCCATGGCTTGCAACGAATGTTGCACAAGAGGTCCCCCTGAAGCAGAAGAAGTATATTCATTGATTTTCTCATCGAGCAGATGAGGCGCATGGTCTGTGGCAACAACATCTAATTTATGTTCTAATAATGATCTCCAGAGTGCCTCTCTGTCTTCTTTATTTTTAACCGCAGGATTCCATTTTATAAGATTACCGAGTACTTCATAATCAGAACTATCGAACCAGAGATGATGAATACAAACCTCGGATGTTATTTTTTTCTCATGAAGAGGGGTTTTCTCATCAAAAAGAACCATTTCACGTTCGGTACTCAGATGGAGAATGTGCAAACGCGTATTGTGCTTTTTGGCTATTGATACTGCCCGGGATGAAGACAAAAAACATGCTTCATGACTTCTGATCTCAGGATGATGGGAAGGTAGGATATTATTACCAAACCGGGCTTTATATTCCGTAAGATTCTTTCTGATTGTTTGTTCGTCTTCGCAGTGAGTCGCTACCAGTGTAGGTGCATTCTTAAAAATGTTTTCAAGCGCTTGCTGATCGTCAACCAGCATGTTTCCAGTTGATGCACCCATAAATATTTTGATTCCGCAAACGTTTTCCGGATCGATTTTCGTTACGTGTTCCAGATTATCATTGGTGGCTCCCATATAAAATGAGTAATTGGCAAAACTGTTTTTGGCGCCCATCTCAAATTTTTCATCCAGTTTTTCCAGTGTAGTTGTTTGAGGTTTGGTATTTGGCATTTCCATCAAAGATGTTATACCTCCCACCACTGCTGCTTTAGATTCACTGTAAATATCTCCTTTATGCGTTAGTCCTGGCTGGCGAAAATGTACCTGATCATCGATGACACCGGGCATCAAAAATCCATTTTCTGCATCTATCACCGTAGTGTCCTGCGAAACTGCAAAATTAGGGCGTTCTTCCTGGAAAATTTCCTGAATATACTCTCCTTCAATAAGTAACGACCCGTTTTTGATCTCGCCCTCGTTGATGATCTGAGCATTGATGATCAGTTTTTTCGATTTCATAAGCGATGGATTACAATGGTTTTTATAACGAAAGACATATCGTACACAAAAACTCAAACAACGTATAGATAATGACAGGAGTTTCTGTTGTAACAATATTCTTTAAACAAAGATATCTGTTTCTTTTTAATTTTGGGAAGAGCGAATATCAGGTGGCAGATACTTGTTTTGTGTAAGATTTGAAAAGACTTTTTATTCGCAGTTGTATAACCCCTAATACGGCTTCTTTGAATATGCCTTTACTCATTTTTGACGTACCATGGGTTCGGTCTGTAAAAATAATTGAGATCTCCTTGATTCGAAAACCAAGCTTCCAGGTAATAAATTTCATTTCGATCTGGAAGGCATAACCGGTAAACTTTATCCTGTCCAGATCAATGGCTTGCAATACTTTACGCTTGTAACATTTAAAACCGGCAGTAGTATCACGAATTTTCATCCTGGTAATTATTCTTACATATGAAGAAGCATAATAAGACATCAATACCCTACCCATTGGCCAATTCACAACATTTACCCCATTTATGTATCTTGAACCTATGGCAAGATCACATTCATCGTTGGCACATGCTGTATACAAACGTATCAAATCATCGGGGTTGTGAGAAAAGTCGGCATCCATTTCAAAAATATAATCATAATCTCTTTGTAATGCCCACTTAAATCCATGAATATATGCAGTGCCCAAACCTAATTTCCCTTTTCTGGTTTCTAAAAACAAACTTCCGTTATGTTGTTTTTGAAGATCTCTTACAATTTCGTTGGTACCATCATACGAATTATCATCAATGACCAGAACATGAAAGGGTTTGGCAAGAGAAAAAACTTTTTGAAGAATATTTTCTATATTCTCCTTCTCATTGTATGTAGGAATTATGATCAGACTGTCAACCACCAATAATTAATTTTTAAACCGCATTAAAACTAAATCTAACTGTTAAACACTATATGAGGTATTTTTATTGTAATCCAGGCATATCTATATGATCATAGACTGTTATGTATCCAAAACCTTACTCATTTTTTAAAAATGATTTTTTCTAAATTAAGTAATATGTATTGTTCTTCTTTCATCAAAGTTGTTTTCAATTACCCTTATTAGACTTTTCGTAAGTTAATGATCAAAAATATTAAATAATTTCGATCTGATTGAGGTTCGATATCCTTAAAATAAGAATAAAAAACTATCGGGAATTTTCCTGCAAAGATTGACAGGGAAATCTACCTTAAAAAAGACAAATCAACATACGAACTGCTATGCTAAACTGACGTCAGAACGAAGGCGAATGAAAAAAATCTTCTCAAAATTTTGTCAGGATTTCTTATACGAGTAATCCAAATTATCGCAATTAGTGAATATCAAAAATCTTTGATCGCGGATAAATCTCCATTATTTTTCAAATCTTTTCATCCTTCTGATCTAACTGGTTGAAAAAAACAAGAACCATCTTTTGAAAACAATACCGGTTATGATTTATTTTGATCAATCCATTGCCTGTTTTGTGAGGGCAAAAGTACTGTTTTGTTTTTAAATTCAGAAATAAAAAATTATGGTTTAAACCAAACAATTCATCCTTTTTTGAAGAAATATCATCATTATCATGCAACAAAGATTAAAAGATTAAGTGTATTAATAATAGAAAACTATGTATTTGTCAATAAAAATTTTTTAAATCAACAGAGGTAAATTCCTATTCCTCTCAATTGTACTATATTTTGTTTTTCATTTTATGACTATAACCAATGAATCCCTGAAAATTTTTTTGATACAACCCCATAAAATCATTTCCACACAAAAAGATCAGATTTCTTTGATAATGTTTTTTTAAAAGATCCTTTTCGAAAAAAGAAGCA
This sequence comes from uncultured Bacteroidales bacterium, assembly GCA_964589855.1. Classification (GTDB taxonomy): domain Bacteria; phylum Bacteroidota; class Bacteroidia; order Bacteroidales; family UBA7960; genus SKVR01. Next base: position 136 of record CAZPVB010000068.1, on the reverse strand, counting down.
TGAAATTACCCAATATTTAAAAGAGATGAACCGAGCCATGACAATACTATTGACACACAAGCGGATGATTATAATTCGTGCCATGGACAAAAACACAAAACCGGAGTTTTGGCGAGCTCCATCTGACCTATTTAAT
>CAZPVB010000067.1:0-18090 GCA_964589855.1 uncultured Bacteroidales bacterium | reverse complement strand
TAGAAATCTAATGCTACCAGTGAATCCAAAGGCGCGTAGCGCTGACATTATCGGGCTCTGATTAAGAAACATAAGTACCTCATAATCAAAATAATGAAAATTATAAACAGATGAAAGGATCTATACTATTTTACTTTCCGGTTAATCGTTCAGGTTGAGGTCGAGGAAAACATATCACGTTAATTATCAAAACACTCAAAGGTTATGTAAGTATTCCGGATCAGCTTCGTCTGTTTAAAGGACTATTTTTTTCTTGTTTAAAAATAAAACCAAACAATGCAATAATTGCGATTGTTTAAAACGTTATAAAAAGAAGTTGATTAATTTTATTAGGTACTGTTTTTGATAAATAAAGTCATCAAATATTGATGGTGATTGAACTTGCTGAGATATTTTTTTTGATGAACCGAGCCATGATAATACTATTGACACACACGAGGATAATTATTGGTGCTGCAATTGGATAACCCTGAGAGGACCACTTACAGGCACAAAACGCAAAACTTTCAATATCAAGACGAATCAAATTACAAACAGATAAAAAATTCCGCTTCATAATACGCAAATAACTTATGAACAATAAAAAAGATGCTATGAAAACGATACCCACAAAAGCGGTTTATCGTCCGTATTTCGCATATTTTCTTATATCCCTGATGTTTCTTCTTTTAGAAATACCCCAGATACAAGCACAATATTTCGGACGAAACCGCCCCAGTTACAGAAGTTTTGACTTTCAGGTCTATGAATCACCCAACTTTTCCATTTATCATTATTTTGAAAATGACTCGGTCGTAAACGCACTTGGCAACTCGTTTGAGAAATGGTATGAACGACATCTGGTACTGTTTGGAGATACTTTCGACAAACCAAGTCCCATCCTGATTTACAGAAACCATCCTGAATTTCAGCAGACAACTGCCGTAAGTGGTTCTATTGGGGTAGGCACACAAGGTGTAACGGAAGCACTCAAAAACAGGGTTGTTATCCCGGCACTTGCCACCAATGCCCAAACCGACCATGTCATCGGGCATGAACTTGTACACGTCTTTCACTTTCGCTCTTTGTTTATTGACGATTCATTGTCTTTGAATTCACTGCGAAACCTGCCACTTTGGCTGGTAGAGGGGATGGCAGAATACTTTTCCATTGGCAGTGTTGATGCACATACCTCTCTGATCATACGCGATGCCGTGCAAAGAGATGATTTCCCCACTCTCAAAGAGATGACACGCGATTATTCTTACAACCCCTACCGATATGGGCATTCTTTTGTAGCTTTTTTGGGAAGAACCTGGGGAGATGAGGTTATTGCCCCCTTGTACAAAGAAACAGCCAAGTTTGGCTATGAAAGAGCCATGGAGCGAATTATTGGTTTAAGCGCTGAAACTGTATCCGGATTGTGGAAAAGTGCAACCTATAACCATTTTGAAAAATATATGAAAGACAGCCTACTGCAAATTCCTTTAGGAGAAAAACTTCTCTCTGAAGAGAATTCCGGAAACATGAATATAGCACCATCGTTAAGTCCTAATGGTGAATACATCTCTTTTTATTCCGAAAAAGACCTTTTTTCACTTGATCTGTTTCTTGCAGAGGCGAAAACCGGAAAAATCATCAAAAAATTATCGAGCACAACACGCGGCGGTGATATCGATGCATTTAATTTCTTCGAATCTGTGGGTACCTGGTCGCCAGAAGGTGATAAATTTGTGCATGTTGCCGTAAAAAAGGGACAAAATCAGCTCGTACTGGTAGATGTAAAAAACCCACGACGGTCTGAGACAATTGAAGTAGAAGGAGTACCCATCATCAATAACCCTTCATGGTCGCCCAATGGAAAATACATCGTTTTTTCAGGGCTGGTAGAGGGTGTAAGCGATCTGTATAAATTTGATATGGAAACCCGGAAAGTGAGCCAACTCACCAATGACCGGTATTCTCATACACAAGCCTCTTTTTCGCCCGATGGACGTTACCTCACCTTTGCTACCGATCTTCTACCCGATCATATGCCACAGGATACCATCAGTTATACCTTTAATCTTGGCATCATGGATATGCAAGATTCTGAAAGAAAAATTGAAGTTCTGGACGTTTTTGTTGGTGCTAAAAATTTAAACCCGGTGTTCGACCATGAACAAAAAGGTATTTATTTCCTGTCAAACCGCGACGGGTTCAGAAACCTTTATTATTATGAGTTAGATGATGAAAAGGTTTTTAAAATGACCGATTTCTATACAGGAATCAGTGGCATAACAGAACTTTCTCCGGCCATTACAGTGGCCCGCAACTCGGGAGAGGTGGCTTACAGTTATTACCAGGATGGCAAGTACACCATTTATACTGCTGATAATGATGATTTTATCTTTGAAGAGGTTGACCCCTTTGACATCAACATGGAAGCAGCAACCCTGCCACCACTCAACAAAACATCGGTTACTTTTGTAGATAATGCATTAAGTTCAGAGAAAAGAACACCTGTATTTCCCAAAGATTCTTTTCAAACTAAAGAATACAAACCCGAGTTTGGACTTACCTTCATTGGAAGCAGCGGCGTGGGTGCCTCTACCAGTAGGTTCGGAACAGGAATGTCGGGTGGAGTTTCCATGATGTTCAGCGATATGACGGGCGAGAATCAGCTTTTCAGTGTTTTGGCCGTCAACGGAGAGATATACGATTTTGGCGGACAGGTAGGATACGTAAATCAAAAACGACGAATCAACTGGGGGGGCAGTGTTTCACATATCCCCTACCCTTTTGCTTTTTTAAATTTCGACCGGGAGGAAATTGAAAATGAAGATGGAAGTGTTTCCCTTGTTGATGATATGCAGTTTGTCATCCAAAGAACCTTTGAGACACAAGGGGGGTTGTTTGCCTTTTATCCCATATCCACCACCAGGCGTATAGAATTAAGTGCCAGCACAGCATGGTATTATTTTCGGCGAGATATTTTTCATACCTATTATGTTGATGGATTATATGCCGGACAAGACCGCACCAAGGGGGAATCACCCTCTGGCTTTAATCTGCAAAGGGTGAGCCTGGGATACATCGGCGACAATTCTTACTTTGGTATGGCTTCACCCATGGCAGGTCAACGCTACCGGTTCAGTATGGAAAAAATGTTTGGAGAAATAGATATGTATTCTGCAACTGCCGATTACCGGAGATATTTTTTCATGAAACCCTTCAGCATTGCTTTCAGAGCAGCGCACTACGGCAGGTATGGCAACGATGCCTCCAACAATCTTTTTTATCCCCTTTTTCTGGGATACCCCGGTTACATGCGTGGATTTGATTATAATTCATTATTAAATATCAGCGATCAGATTTTCGATGATAATTTCACCATCGATCATTTGCAGGGCACTCGCATGCTGCTGGGTGGTCTCGAACTCAAAGTTCCTTTTACAGGCCCCGAAAGATTGGCTCTTATCTCAAGCGGATATTTCTTTACCGAACTCAACTGGTTCCTGGATGCAGGAATTACGTGGAATCAGGGGCAAACGCTTACCCTGGATAATTCAAAGATGACTACAAACAACAGGTTTCCCGTGTTTAGTACCGGCCCATCGCTTAGAATCAACCTGTTTGGTGCACTGATCCTGGAACCTTATTTTGCCTTTCCCTTCACACTTAAAGAATCTTATCCAGGAGTATGGGGTCTGAGTTTTTGGCCAGGTTGGTAGAAAGAGATAACATAGAATGGCAATTCCCTTCTCAATTATCACGGGGAATTGCCTCTTCAACTAATTTTCCGGGTTACACAATTAAATAGATGACAACTACTATCACCTGTAAAACAAGACAAATCCAGATAAACCCGGATTTATTTCCCCCTTTAATACAAAACAAGTGTGAGCCTCCGGTGAATAAAAAGTTCTGCCAAAACTTACCATTTGAAAAGCGATAGTTGGCAGAAATAAGATAAACTTTGAAATTCCTGAATGATGTGAGGTACAAAATACTATAAAAGCATAAGTGATTTAAAATTGTTTTTTAGTTTTGCACAAAACTTTATCTACATTTTAAAAATCAGTTATGCCTGAAACAACCCCAATGCAGAGCGAAAATTATTTGTGGTACAAAGACGCTGTCATTTACCAGGTACATGTAAGGTCTTTTTACGACAGCAACAGAGACGGAATAGGCGATTTCAAAGGACTCATACAGAAACTCGATTATATTCAAAGTCTGGGAGTAAACACCCTTTGGTTACTACCTTTTTATCCCTCTCCACTAAAAGATGGCGGATACGACATAGCAGATTTCACCGATATACATCCTGAGTACGGCACCCTTGCTGATTTTAAAAGATTTGTAAAGGAGGCACATAAAAGAGATCTGAAGATCATTACCGAACTGGTTCTGAATCATACTTCCATCAATCATAAGTGGTTTCAGCGGGCACGTAAATCAGCCCCGGGAAGTGTTTACCGGGATTTCTATGTTTGGAGCGATACCCCGGAAAAATACACAGATGCCCGCATTATTTTTCAGGATTTTGAAGTATCAAACTGGACGTATGACCATGAAGCGAAAGCGTATTACTGGCATCGCTTCTACTCTCACCAACCCGACCTTAATTTCGAAAACCCACGGGTACAAAAAGAGGTTTTGAAAATTCTTGACTTTTGGTCGGAGATTGGCGTTGATGGTTTCAGACTCGATGCTGTGCCCTACCTTTTCGAGGCAGAGGGTACCAACTGCGAAAACCTGCCCCAAACACACGATTATCTTAAAACCCTGCGTGAATATGTCGACAAAAAACATAAAAATAAAATGTTGCTGGCAGAGGCCAATCAATGGCCCAACGACTCACGTGCCTATTTTGGCAACGGAGATGAATGCCATATGGCTTTCCATTTTCCTCTGATGCCCAGGTTATATATGGCACTACGCATGGAAGACAGATTTCCGGTCATCGACATCATGGAGCAAACACCACAGATACCAGAAACAGCACAATGGGCAATATTTCTGAGAAACCATGATGAGCTTACCCTTGAAATGGTATCGGACGAAGAAAGAGATTACATGTATAAGAGTTTTGCACAAGACCCCCGAAAAAGGGTCAACGTAGGTATTCGCCGACGCCTTTTTCCTTTGCTGCAGGGAGATACCAGAAGCATAGAACTGATAAACTTTCTTTTGTTTTCAATGCCCGGTACACCCATTGTTTACTATGGCGACGAAATTGGAATGGGCGATAATTATTACCTGGGCGACCGCGATGGAGTAAGAACACCTATGCAATGGTCGCCCGATAAAAACGCTGGATTCTCTGATGCCGATCCACAAAAACTCTTCCTGCCGGTTGTTATTGATTACAACTACCACTATACCACCGTAAATGTAGAGAACAGAGAAAGAAACCCAAGTTCTTTCCTTTGGTGGAAACGCAGAGTAATTGCCAAAAGAAAGCAATATAAAGCATTTGGGAGGGGAAGTATTGAGTTTATAAATACTTCAAACCCAAAAGTGCTTGCCTTCATTCGCGAATACAATGAGGAAACAATTCTGGTAATTGTAAACCTTTCGAGGTACTCGCAATTTGCAGAACTTGACCTGTCAAAGTATCAGGGATCTGTTCCCATGGAAGTATTTAGTCGCAATGATTTTCCGGTAATAACTGATGAGCCCTGGAAATTCTCGATGCAATTTAAAAACTATTTTTGGTTTGAACTGAGAAAACCGGAAAAAGAGTTGAACCTGGTATCTGACAATGATGAAAATATTAAAATCTCAGCCACGGCATGGAATAATATGAACAACTCCCTGCAGGTTCAGATCAAAAACATCCTTTATCATTTTATTTTAAAAAGCAAATGGTTTATTGGAAATTCCCGAAAACTGCAGGATGTAAATATCATTGATATCATTCCTGTTCGAAGGAAGTCTTCATTATCCTACATTTTTCTGGTACAATTTGATGTTATCGAAGGCAAAAAAGACATTTATTTTATACCTCTTTCCATGGCACAGGATTCTCAAGCAACAGAGATAAGAAACCTGTATCCTGAATCTGTAATTGCAAACATTGAATATGAAAATAATTCGGCATTGCTGTACGACGGAATCTATGACAGCACACTTCAGGCAGAATTATTCAGTCTGATCCGCAGAAAAGCAAAGATGAAAGGACTCAAAGGCGAGATTGAAGGATCTTCCGGGAGAAAATTACGGCAACTCAAAGAAGAAGATTTACCTTTAAAACATCATGTAGTAGCCTCCAAAAGGTCAAATATATCGGTAAACATGGGAGACAGATATTTTCTGAAAATGTACCGTAGTCCGCAGGAAGGAGAAAATCCTGATGTAGAAATCATGAAAAACCTTACCCGGCACACATCTTTCGAATCTATGCCTTCGTATGTAGGCCGGTTAGACTATAAAAACCCGGAGTTTGAAACAACATCCATCTCCCTGCTATCAGACTTGATTCCCAACGTAGGGGATGCCTGGGAGTGGACACAAACATCTATTGAAAGTTTCTTCGATAAAGTTTTGAGTGAAAAAGAGGAACTCGATGGGTTATCTGTGAACCAAATCGAAAATTTCGACTCATTTATTGGTCCTTTTTTTCTTGAGATGACAGAGAAAATGGGAAAAAGAATTGCAGAGATGCACATAGCACTTTCATCTATTACAGAAGTGAAAGGTTTTGAACCAGAAGATTTTTCTCTTCTTTACCAGAAATCGCTCTACCAATCTTTACGAACACTTACCAAAAGGCAATTTGGATTTGTAAGGTCCAATACCCGCTTTTCTAACGAAGATCTGCAATGCCTTGTTAGCGAGACAATAAAAGAACAGGATATTTATTTTGAATATTTTAAACAAGTACTGGAAAAAGAGAAAATTCGCACCAAAAAGATCAGAATCCACGGCAATCTAAAATTAGACAAACTCCTGTTTACCGGGAAAGATTTTATGATCACCGATTTTGAAGGGGAGTTTGAAAACCAGTTGAGCCTGCGAAAACTCAAACATTGCCCTTTAAAAGATGTAGGTTCATTGCTTAGCTCTTTTCATTACGCCATTCAAACTGCTTACATGTATCGGAAAGAGTTTGTGCCTGTTAATGCTAATTACCTGCGCCCACTTGTAAAAAAATGGTTTGAAAGAGTCTCTGAGGTATTTCTTTCATCTTATATGAAACAAGCCAAAGAAACTGGTTTTATTCCCAAAGACCCTTTACAGACCAGCAGTTTGCTAAATATGTTTATTTTTGAAAAAGCAATTCGCGAAATCGCAGGGTTTTTAGAAGATGAAGACAAGAAATCTCTGCTAATCCCCCTCAAATCGCTAAAACGGATTAAGGAAGGTATGGATAAATAAATAAACATTGATATTAAAAAACATATTAACACAAGTTGTATATAAAAGATCATTCACAGATAAAAGGCAGATTTCAAAATGGACAGAAACATTCACCGTCGTGATTTTTTGGGTAAATCATTACTTGCAGGTGCAGGTGCTATACTCATACCCACTGCATGGGAAAATACAAACACACAAGCCTCACCGCTTCCCATCAGAAAAAACGATATTTCACTTGCTCAATGGGCATTGGTAAATGAGATCAGGCAACAAAAATGGAAAACACTTGATTTCCCGCGTATTGCAAGAGAGGACTTTGGTTTGAACGGTATTGAGTTTGTCAACACCCTTTTTGAAGTCCCTACATACAACTACCTGAAGCAATTGAAGGAGAATGCAAAGAATTATCAAGTAGAAATGGTACTGATCATGGTTGATAATGAGGGAGAAACATGCACCCCATCTGCCAGGGAAAGAAATCAAACAGTTGTGAATCACAAAAAATGGATCGACATTGCCCATTTTCTGGATTGCCATGCCATCAGAACCAATTGTCGCGGACCTCAGAATGCCTCCAAAACAGATGCTCTTTTGTGGGCAGCAGAAACATACAACATGATGCTGGAATATTCCACCCAGGCAAATATTAGCGTACTCATCGAAAACCATGGAGGGTTTTCCAATGACCCTGACTGGATGGTGGCTCTCATGAAGGAGGTAAATAACAAGTATTTCGGAATATTACCCGATTGGCGCGAACCCGGATTAGAAACAGACAACTATTTATTTCTGGAAAAAACACTTCCCTGGGCCGGCGGAATGTCCTTCAGAAATCAACCCACCGAGCAGCTCACAGAAAAAATGATAAACCTCGCACATAATACCGGATTCAGAGGATGGTATGGCATTGAATCGGCAGGGCGGGAAAATGTTTTGAAAAGTATTGATCTTTTGAAAAGATATCTGCCTCTACTTTAGTTTTATCTAACCTGCTTTTTATCACTGCTTTTCAATTATATTTTCTAACAGCGTTTTTTCTGACAAAAGAAGATATCTGTTTTACCCATGTATCATGCAACTCAACTCAAAAACATCCAACCATAATTTCTATGCTTTTTTATGGCATGCAGGATTTCTGGCGTTTGCTCAAAATTTCATGGATGTAGATACGGTGATTCCAGCTATGATCATCGAAGCAGGCGGAGGAGCAATCCATATCGGTATCATGACGGCCATTATGCTGGGCGGATCGAGTTTTACACAAATCTTTTTTGCGCCTCATGTGAGCAATATCTCTTTTAAGAAAAAATATCTCTTGCTGGGAATCAACATAAGAGTTCTCTCCTTATTTGCCCTGGGACTGATATTATTTTTCCTTCAAACAGACCGATCCTTTCTTCTTTTGTACCTCATATTTTTATTCATTACCCTTTTTTCGTTGAGTGGAGCTTTTACCAATATCAGTTATACCGACATACTTGGTAAAAGTATACAATCTGAAAAAAGAAAAACATTCTTTTCTGTAAAACAAGTCATTGCAGGTGTCATATTTCTAATCTCTGCATTTTTAGCAAAGCGAGTGTTAACATTCTGGGAATATCCCTTAAACTATGCCATGATGTTTTTACTGGGGGCGTCTGTTCTGCTTATTGCCTCTGGTGGTTTCTGGAAAATAAAGGAAACCATACCCTCTTCCATGAAAATAAAAGGATACAAAGACTTCGCGCATATCTTAAAAAAAGAGTTGGTTAACAACCCTAAACTGGTCTACTTTCTGGGATTTATTAATACACAAGGGATTATCTTATCTTTTTTGCCTTTTGTAATGCTCTATGCCAAAACTACTCTCCAAACAGAAAGCAATGATACAGGTATATTTTTGATCTATAAAGTTGCCGGTGTGGTATCGGTAAGTTTGCTTGTCTTTTTTCTGGTTAAAAATATCAAATACAACCTCTTATTGTATACCAATGCATTTTTGTCTATGTTGCTCATCATTGGCGCTCTGTTTATTCAAGATGAGTATCTTATAAGGTTTTTATTTATACTTGGCGGAATTATTTTTTCGCTTTACAGTATTACCATGAATGGATTATTGCTGGAGGTATCTGGTTCGGCAAACAGAGCAATTTATACCGGATTTGCAGGCGCAGGCAATATTCTTCCTGCTATGTTTCCCATAGCAGGCGGTTGGATGCTCAGTCAATTTGGCTTTATAACTTTTTTTATCACTTATTCAGTGATTGTTTCCTCGTCGCTTTTTTTTATATACAAAATCGATTGCCGGAAATAACCTTTGCCCAAAAATCTCAATTTTCACCTCCCTGATCGCATATTTTTTTTAAACTCAAAATATTTTGGGCCAAGGTTATTTAAAGACTTTAAGAGACTAAATTTGATATTTTGATCATAAATACTTATATTGTGGAAATCAATCAAAAGGAAAATATCAATGAGCCCACTCCGAAAACGACTTTTCGGGAAATTCATGAAAATTCTATACTTTTAATTGTCTGAATATCAAACATTAAAATTATTGTCACTTTGTGTAATTTTTAGATAATATACTTTTTAGATCAGACTCATCAATACCTCTGATAATTTTATGTGAATCTTATTTGAATGATTTTTAAAGCAATATTATCAAAAATGCAAAAACGATAACTGCTTGTTATCAATGTTCTTATCCTTCATTAGTCAGTTAGACATTCAGTAGGGGTCATTCGCTTCCGACGAAATATCTGATCTTGAATTGATCAAGGAAAGACCTCTTGCCAAGGCTTAAATAAAGGTACTTGTTTTTTGGCGTTTGATGTAAATGAATTACTTGTTCAATCTCCCATCAAACACAACTTCAACGATGAAAACCCTCATTATAATGATCGGGAAAACAGATCTCCGGGTTTTGATCAATTAATAATAAGAATACTAAACCAGGCACTTTCAAGCAGATAAGATCATCGCCAGGCAAAGAAAATATTTACAAGAAATAAAAAACAAATAAAGAACCACAATCAGTTTTCTGATAAAAAAACCTGAAAAACTCACTACAAACTTACAACGAAACATGAAAAGAGAAGACATATCAAATCCGGAGGCAGTAATATTTGACCTCGACGGCGTGATTACACAAACCCGCATAGCACATAAAAAGGCGTGGAAAAAACTTTTCGACTGGTTTTTTGAACAGGAAGATCATTCTGAACAACCCTCCATGACTGATGAGGATTATGAAATTTACATCGATGGCAAACCACGCTATCATGGTGTGGAAAGTTTTTTGGAATCCAGAAATATAGAATTGCCTTTCGGGCAACCCATTGAGGATGCAGGAACCAAAAGCATATGTGCTTTGGGAAACAAGAAAAACACCTTTTTCAATCAAATCATTGATCAGGAGGGCGTTGAAGTTTTTGCCGATGCCATCGAAAAACTGAAGCAGTGGCGGTCAGAAGGTTTGAAAACTGCCATTGTTTCCTCGAGTAAGAACTGCAAAAAGATCATAGAAAAAGCAGGCATAGATGATCTTTTTGATGTCAGGGTAGATGGCATAACTTCAGAAGAAGAAAACCTGAGCGGAAAGCCCAATCCCGATATTTTTCTCAATGCAGCAAAAAAAATTGATTGTGAACCCCATCGATCAGTTGTTTTTGAAGATGCCATTTCCGGAGTAAAAGCAGGGCAGAAAGGTTATTTCGGATTAGTGGTGGGAGTAAGCAGATCAAATCAACACGATCAGCTGCTCGATAATGGTGCAGACATCAGTATTGATGATTTTTCAAAACTAAACCTGTATGACAAGCAATTACAGGAAACATATTTCTCCTGGCAGGGAAAACCGGTTTTTTCTTCGGGTAGTAAAATATTCGACCAACTCAAATCGCGCAAACCTGCTTTTTTTCTTGATTACGACGGTACCCTCACCCCCATTGTTGCCAAACCCGATCAGGCAATCATTTCTGATGAAATGAAAAAAGTGCTGAAAAAACTTGCCGAAAGATTTACAGTTGCTGTAGTTACCGGTCGCGACAAGGAAAATGTTGAAGAACTGGTTGGTTTAGACGAATTGATTTATGCCGGGAGTCATGGATATATCATTACAGGACCCAATGGACTGTACATGGAACATCCCGATTCGAAAGAAATTATTCCCACGCTTGACAAAATAGAAAAAGAAATAACAGGGATATTACAGGAAAAGACACAAGGCACACAAATCGATAGAAAAAAGTATGCCATTGGTATTCATTACAGAAATGCCAGGCCTGAAGATGAAGAAACTGTAAAAAATACCGTAGAGCAGATGATAAACAAATATAAAGGGTACAAAGCAGGCGCCGGGAAAAAAATTCTGGAAATAAAACCTGACAAAGATTGGCATAAAGGCAAAGCGGTAGAGTGGATTTTAAAAGCACTGAAGTTAAACAAAGAAGAAGTTATTCCCGTTTTTATTGGTGATGATATCACTGACGAGGACGGTTTCAGACAAATTAAAGAGGATGGAATAGGAATACTGGTAGGTGGTCATGGACAAAAAACAGATGCACAATACTCACTGAAAAATGTATTTCAGGTAAAAGAATTTTTTAAGACTGTACTGAAGCAATACACAGACAAAAGGAAACCTATTTAGCAATTCCTGCATTTTCCGCATTGAACAAAACATTTCATTTAAAATGAAATGATCGGGAAAAGCATCGTCCAATCTTATTCCGATCGCCCACAGACAGATACATCAATAAAAAAGGATCAATTCATCATAGTCTGTGAATGCAATGGTAACACAAATCTATAATGCTCTGGCGCAAAAATTAAGAGGAATTCATAAACATGGAGTTTACTTTTGTGAATGACTGTTTTTAAAGATAAGCATCGTGCCCATACCGGACACTGCATAGAGAAAATAATTATTTATTAAAAACCAAAAGGACAGAGGTAACATATGGACACAAACTGGAATGTAATATACGAGGGGTTCGACAAAAAAAATCATCCATTGCAGGAAGCCCTTTGTACATTAGGCAACGGATATTTTGCATCCAGAGGAAATCTGGAAATGTTCAGAAATGATCATAAAAAAATTGTTTTTAAGGATCCGGTTACCAAAAATTGGAACTATCCTGGTACTTATCTGGCTGGTGGATACAACAGAATGGAATCACAGGTGCAGGACCGGATCATTGAAAATGAAGATTTGGTAAATTGGCCCAACTGGACTTTTCTCTCATTTAAAATAGAAAATGGACAATGGGTTGATTTTGATCAATGGGAGATACTGGAATATACTACCCTCTTAAAAATTAAAGAAGGCATATTGGAAAGAAAAATGCTGTTACGCGATCCCCAAAAAAGGGAAACCGAATTGATCAGCCGTAAGTTGGTAAGTATGGATAATCATCACCTGGCAGCTATACAATGGGAATTAAAACCAGTAAACTGGTCAGGAAAAATCACCATACGCTCCGCTATTGATGGCAACATTATCAATAACAATGTTAAGCGATACAGTGATTTAAACCAGGATCATGTGCAAATTGTTAAAAAAGGACATTTTTACGATCATATGATCTACCTGATTTCTGAAAGTAAACAATCACAGATCAGAATGGCGCAGGTTTGCTCAACCCGTTTCTTTGTTGGAGAAGAGGAATTGGGCACGAAACAGATCGTAAGGGAGCAAAATGGCTTTATCGGAGGCGATTTTCAGGTGGATATAAAAGAAAACACAACCCTGGTAGTGGAAAAAATATGTGCCCTTTATTCATCAAGAGACATGGCTATCAGCGATCCGCTCACTGAAGCAAAAACTCAGACTAAGCGAGCACCCAGGTTTGCCAAAATTTTCTGGGATCATTCTGCCAACTGGCAACAAAAGTGGCAGTATAATGATATTGAACTTCATAGTGAGGATAAGCTTGATCAATTGGTGCTACGCCTGCATATTTTTCATTTATACCAAACAGTATCCTACAACAGTATTGATTATGATATAGGAATACCTGCCAGAGGCTGGCATGGTGAAGCCTACCGGGGTCATATTTTCTGGGATGAGTTATACATGATGCCATTTCTGAATCTTCACACTCCTCAGTTATCTAAATCGTTGCTCATGTATCGCTACAGGCGAATAAAAGAAGCCAGATATGCAGCAAAAGAAAAGGGGTTCAGAGGCGCTATGTTTCCCTGGCAAAGTGGAAGCAATGGCAGAGAAGAGACACAAAAAATGCATCTGAATCCACAATCTGGTAATTGGCTTCCCGATGTATCACATTTGCAATATCACATCAATGTTGCCATTCCTTTCAACGTATGGCACTATTATCAAAGTACGGGAGATATGGATTTTCTTCTTTCCCACGGAGCGGAGATCATCCTTTCTTCAGCACTTTTTTGGTCGGGAATTGCTCATTTCAATCCCGAAAGAAAAAAATATGAGATCCATAAAGTTATGGGGCCCGATGAATACCATACACGATACCCAGATGCTGAAGAACCCGGTTTAAATAACAATGCTTATACAAATGTAATGGCTGTATGGGTAATAGAAAGAGCACTGGACCTTCTCAATCTTCTTGATGAAGATTGCTGCCACGACCTGGAAGAGATAACAGGGTATAACTCAGAAGATATTGAACGATGGAAGAAGATTACCAAAAATATGTTTATTCCTATGCAGGGAAACCTGATTATGCAATTTGAAGGTTATGATCAACTTAAGGAGCTCAATTGGGATCATTACCACGAAAAATATGGTCAAAATCTTCGTTTAGACCGCATACTTGAAGCAGAAGGAGACTCCTGCAATTATTATAAAGCCAGCAAACAAGCCGACGTTCTCATGCTTTTTTATCTTTTTTCCAGAGATGAACTCACCATGCTTTTTAATAAATGTGGTTATCATTTTGACGGAGACACTATTATTGATAATATTGATTATTACAGAAAACGAGTTGCCCATGGGTCTACCCTCAGCCAGGTCATCCATTCATGGGTATATGCCCGGTCGCGACGCGACGAATCATGGAAAAGATTCAGAAAAGCTCTGATGAGTGATTATGCAGATGTGCAGGGTGGCACAACACACGAAGGCATACATTTGGGCGCCATGGCCGGCACCCTGGATATTATTCAAAGATGCTACTCGGGGTTGGAGATCAGGGATGATATCCTGTGGTTTAACCCCCATCTCCCATCAGACGTCTCCTCCATTGCTTTCCATGTGAGATACAGAGGACACTGGATCAAACTCCATATCGATCATGATAAAATAAGTATTATTTTTGACAAAGGATGGGCAAATCCTGTGACGATCGGAGTAAAAGGTCAGAAATACCGATTTGAAACCAACGACAAAAAAGAATTTAAACTATAAAATCAACTATTATGAGATTGTTAATTGTATCGAACCGATTGCCTGTATCGGTAAAAAAGGAAAAAGGTGAATTTATAACTGAAAAAAGTGCAGGTGGTCTGGTTTCCGGACTTACAGATTTCCTCCAGCAACTGGGCAAGTCAGAGTCTGAAATCGATGACTATATCTGGATGGGTTGGCCGGGTAGCACCATAGAAAAAGAAGATGAAGAAACAGTGATTGCAAAAGTACAGGAACAATTTAAAGCACATCCCATTTTTCTCTCACAAAATCTCATGGACAATGTGTATCTGGGGTTTTGCAACAAAACCATTTGGCCTCTTTTTCATTATTTCCCCAATTATGCCAGTTTCAACAACGAATTCTGGACGGAATACAAAAAGCTGAATGAAATTTTTTGTGAGGAAATGCTCAAAGTCATTCAACCCAACGATATTATCTGGGTTCATGATTACCACCTCATGCTGTTGCCCGGTTTGCTCAGAGAGAGGATCAGCAACCCCATCGGTTTTTTCCTTCATATTCCTTTTCCTTCTTTCGAGATGTACCGGCTTTTCCCCAAAGAAAGTCGAAAAGAAATCCTTGAAGGACTATTGGGTTCTGATCTGGTTGGTTTTCACACCCATGATTATTCACAATATTTCCTGAGATCTGTTTTACGTATTTTAGGTAAGGAAAACCATATGGGTAACGTTGACATGGCAGACAGGGTTGTGAAAGTAGGAACTTTTCCTATGGGAATAGAGTTCAACAAATTCCATGAAATGGATGTTTCACCCTTTACCTCTGAAAAACCAGGAGCAGATCAGCAAAAAATAATCCTTTCCGTTGACCGGCTCGACTATTCCAAAGGCATCATTAATCGCTTACAGGGGTATGAACAATTCCTGAAAGATCATCCTGAATGGCACGGACGGGTATTTTTGAATATGATCGTAGTTCCTTCACGAACAGGCGTTTCATCTTATCAACAGATCAAAAGAAAACTGGATGAATTGGTGGGGAACATCAATGGAAATTTCGGAAAAGTTGACTGGACACCTATCATTTATCAATACAAGTCATTTCCCCACAAACAACTTATTGCGCAGTACCGCATGAGTGCTGTTTCACTGATCACCCCATTGCGCGATGGTATGAACCTGGTAGCCAAAGAATATATTGCCTCCCTGCAAGATCATAAAGGAGTACTTATTTTGAGCGAGTTTACAGGTGCAACAAAAGAGTTGAGCGAATCTATCATCATCAATCCCAATAATATCAATGAAATTGCCGATAGCATTGCTGAAGCACTGAGCATACCCGATGAAGTTCAGATCAAGAGAAACAAGAGAATGCAAAAACGCCTCAAACGGTATGATGTAACACGTTGGGCCAATGATTATGTAGACAGTCTTATAAACATCAGCCGTGTGTCTAAATACACTACCAAAAAGAAATTGCTCAAACCCGAAACCCGGCAGTTTTTATTAGATGAGTATGCCCAGGCAAAAAACAGACTAATTATTTTGAATTACGATGGTACACTGGTGCCTTTCACCGATCAGTACGAAGATATTGAACCTAGTCCCGAACTGTTGGATCTGCTGAAAAATCTGAATCAAACCGATAAAACAGATATTGTAATCATTAGTAGCCGCTCTAAAACCGACCTTGATGCATGGTTGGGCAAAACTCCTGTAAATCTCACAGCAGAGCATGGAGCATGGATCAGAGAAGCAAATGAGAAGCAGTGGAAACTCTTTAAACCCCTTTCCGATCAATGGAAACAGGATGTTTTTCCTATTTTGGAAATGTATACCGACAGATTGCCTGGCGCTTTCATCGAGGAAAGAGATTTCTCCCTGTCATGGCATTACGAAAAATCAGATATTGAGCAGTCTTCTTTTCTCTCTAAAGAGGTAAGTGATCATTTGTTATCTATCACAACCAACATAGGACTGCAGGTATTGCATGGAAAGGGTGTTATTGAAGTGAGCAATTCGGGTATCAATAAGGGCGAACTGGCAATGCACTGGTTATCAAGAAAAAATTATGACTTTGTGATGGCCATCGGTGCCGGTTGGTCTGATGAAATGCTATTCCAGGTTTTACCCGAAGAGGCATTTAGCATTAAGGTAGGAATGCTCAATACAAAAGCCAATTATGTGATTAAAAAACAAACCCATGTAATTGATTTGCTCGATCAACTTGAGAATGTTCCCGGAGGCATCCTCACTGAATAAGACAGCAACCCTCCTTTCATTTTTTTCAAAAATTAAAAATCCTCTTGCCTTTGATTTTTTTTCCCTAATCAGGCAAGGGGATTTTTTGCTATAATCAGATATGAAACTTTTGCGAAAAATATTTCAGCCTGGTAAAATACAACGTTTTAATTATTTGATTTTAGCAAACCTTTACACAAGAATATTGTTTAAGATTTTGTGTTTAAGATAAAACACGTCATAAAATTTGATTTATTCACTTTAAAATAAAAACAATCATGAATACATCACTCAGAAAGAGTTTAAGTATTTTTTCCTTCTTCTTTTTGTTTTCTTTTGCTGCCATACAACTCAATGCCAACGATATGAAATCATTTCATGATTTCACCGTCATGGATATTTATGGCGACCCCTACGACCTTTCCCAACTCGAAGGTAAAAAAGTAATGGTTGTAAATACTGCCAGCAAGTGCGGTTTAACACCTCAATATGAAAAACTGGAGAAACTCTACAAAGATTACGCTGATAAAAACTTTGTGATCATCGGATTTCCTGCCAACAATTTCATGAATCAGGAACCGGGAAGCAACGAAGAGATCGCAGAGTTTTGCCAGGCGAACTATGGTGTTACCTTCCCGATGATGAGCAAAATATCGGTGAAAGGTGACGATGTGCATCCTCTCTATCAATGGCTTACTGAAAAAGATAAAAACGGAGTTATAGACTCTGATGTTAGCTGGAACTTCCAAAAATACCTGATCAACGAAAAAGGCGAACTCGAAAAATACTTTGAACCCAGAAAAGACCCTCTCTCAGATGAGATTGTTAGCTGGATCAATAACTGATTTTTGGAAAAACCGTTTGAATCTTCTGCACCCGTTGTAGTAGTACGAGATAAAAATACATACAATGCCTGATCATTGACGACTAACTATAAGTAGTTCATGATCAGGCATTTTTTATGTGCAAATTTACCCTCCTGACTACCGCAGAGGGATAAATTCATGAGAAAGATGAACAAATTGGGATTCAATTTCCAAAATGTTATGAGACAAAATCCTATTCTTAAAGTGTTAACATAAAAAGAAAGTTTCCGACTATTTAAGGTTGTTTTTCATCTGTTTATAATTTGATTCTCTTTGATATTGAGTTGTTTGCGTTTTTGCTTGTAAGTTGCCCTTTCAGGGC